>JASLHV010000496.1 GCA_030153205.1 Roseiarcus sp.
CGGAAGCAGCGCCCATCGCGCCCGGACAGATTTTGATCACTCTCACGAATACAGGTTGCCAGCCCAATAATGTGGCTGTGCAAGCCGGCAAGACAACGTTCAAGATTCAAAACGACAGCAGCCGCGCCGTCGAGTGGGAAATCCTTAAGAACGAGCTTGTCATCGACGAGCGTGAGAACATTATGCCGGGTTTCTCACAGGTCATGACGACGACGCTCGATGCCGGCGATTACGAGATGCGCTGCGGTCTCTTGAGCAATCCCTTCGGCATTCTGAAGGTCGCAGCGACGGATGCCGCGCTGGCCAAGCCGTCGGCGATGGAGCTGGTGGGACCGCTCGCTGAATACAAGAACTACGTCAAGAGCGAAGTCGATGCGCTTGTCGTGGGCACGCGCAAGCTCGTCGACGCCGTCAAAGCCGGCAAACTCGCCGACGCCGAGAAAGCTTATGCGCCAGCCCACTTGCATTATGAGCGCGTCGAGCCGATCGCCGAATTGTTCAACGATCTCGACGGATCGATGGATTCGCGTGAAGACGACTTTGAAAAGAAGGCGGATGATCCGAAGTTCTTGGGCTTCCATCGCATCGAGAAGGGCATCTTCTCGGATAAGAGCACGAAGGATCTCGGGCCGGTCGCCGACAAGCTCATGACCGACGCGCTTGATTTGCAGAAGCGCCTCGACGCCTTGACCATCGCGCCTAAGAATCTCGTTGGAGGCGCGGCCGATCTGATCGAGGAAGTCGCCACGAAAAAGATCACTGGCGAAGAAGATCGCTACAGCCGCACTGATCTTTGGGACTTCCAGGCCAATATTGACGGCGCGCAGAAGATTGTCGCTTTGCTGCGCCCGCTGATCCAGAAGCAGGACGCGAAGCTGACCGCGCGCCTTACCGACAATTTCGGCAAAATCGATGGGGTCCTCGCGAAATATAAAACGAAGGATGGCGGTTTCGTCAGCTACGAGAAACTGTCCGACCAGGATCGTACGGCGCTTAAGGGACCTATTACCACGCTCGCCGAGGATTTGTCGGCTCTGAAAGGCACGCTTGGCGTGGAGTAAGAGGGAGCAGGAGCGGGTATGTCGGACCAGAAATCGGGTTGTCCGTTTCATGGCTTCCGCGGGGACGAGGGCGGCTTGGCGCAGCCTGGCCGCCGCGCTCTATTGCTCGGCATTGCCGGCGGCGCGCTTGGTCTTAGCGCGGCGTCGGCCCCTGCGGCGCTCGCCGAAGAGCCCAAGCAGGACGATGACGGGACCGCCGCCGCGCAGCCGTTTTATGGAGTGCATCAATCAGGCGTCGTGACCCCGCAGCCGGCCGCAGCGCTCATCGTCTCCTTCGATGTGTTGGCGAGCGAACGAAACGACCTCGAACGTCTCTTCAAAACATTGACTAGTCGTATCGCTTTCCTGATGAGAGGCGGCGATGCCGAAACGCGGGATCCTAAGTTTCCGCCGCCGGATTCGGGATTACTGGGGCCGAAAGTGTTCCCCGACAATCTGACAGTCACAGTCGGTCTCGGCGCTTCTTTGTTCGATCAACGCTTCGGACTCGCCAAGGTCAAGCCGATACGCCTCGAGGCGATGGAGCAGTTTCCGAACGACGCGCTGGACGTCAAACTATGTCACGGCGATGTTCTCCTGCAGTTTTGTTCGAACACCGCCGAGACCAATATCCACGCGCTGCGCGATATCCTGAAGCATACGCCGGATCTCCTGGCGCCGCGGTGGAAGATCGATGGATTCTTGCCGCCCCATACGATCCGGAAGCTTGGCAAGGAGACCGTCCGCAATCTCCTCGGCTTCAAGGATGGGACGGCCAATCTCGACGCCAGCGACGAGAAGTTGATGGACGAGATCGTCTGGGTGCAACCGGAGGCGCATGAACCGTCATGGACGGCCGGCGGAACCTATCAGGTCGTTCGCATCATCCGCATGTTCGTGGAGCGTTGGGATCGTACCACGCTTGCCGAACAGCAAACGATCATCGGCAGGGACAAGGCGAGCGGTGCGCCGCTTACTATGGCGGACGAACACGATACGCCCAGATACGACGACGACCCGAAAGGCGAGCGCATGCCGCTGACGGCGCACATTCGGCTCGCCAATCCGCGCTCAGCTCAGACGGAGGCGAACCGCATTCTGCGTCGTGGCTACAATTATTCGCGCGGCCTTTCGAGCGCGGGGCAGTTGGACATGGGATTGCTTTTCGTCTGCTTCCAGTCCGATCTTCAGGCCGGTTTCCTAAGCGTGCAAGCGCGGCTCAATGGCGAGCCGTTGGAAGAATATATCAAGCCCGTTGGCGGAGGGTATTTCTTCGTCCTCCCCGGCGTTCGCTCGGCCGGGACTTATCTGGGCGAAGATTTATTGAAAACGACCGTCTAAAGAAACGCGGCGCCTGAGCGCCGCGTCCTGGCGAAGCGTTCAGCGCTGGGCGACTTTCTGGCACAACAGCACGAGTTTATCGTCGTAGCCGCTCGGATCGGCGAGGATCGACGGGCAAAGTCGCTTGACGGCGATTTTAAGCGTAGCACCGTCGCTGGATTGCGAAGAGAGGCCGCTCAGGCCTGAGTTGGACGTCGGTCCCGTCGACGGGCCGACGCTTGCGCTCATCCCGGGGTCTACGCCTGTACTTACACCGCTTGGGTCGCCGACCGCCGTGTTGAGGCCGGCATTGACTCCGCTTGGGTCGCCGACCGCCGTGTTGAGGCCAGCATTGACTCCGCTTGGGTCACCAACCGCCGCGTTCAGGCCGGAATTGATACCGCTCGGGTCGCCGACGGCCGCGTTGAGACCAGTATTGACTCCGTTCGGTCCGCCGATGGTGGCGCCGAGGCCGGCATTGATACCATTCGCGCCGCCAACTGATGTCCCGACGCCTGCGTTCACGCCGTTGGAACCCCCGGCGGTCGCAGCGCCATTTACGCCGACACCGCTCGGCGCGCCGACACTCGCGGCGACGCCGGCGTTCACGCCGCTTGGTCCGCCGACGCTCGTGCCGACGCCGGCGTTCGCGCCGGTCGGTCCGCCGACGCCAACGCCAACGCCGACGCTAGCGCTCACGCCCTTGCCGACGCCTACCCCGACTCCCACTCCGACTCCGCCACTGCCTTTTCCCGCAGCGGGCCCGGCCGCGTCCGCCGCGCCGATTGTTAGTGTCGCGAAAAGCGCCGCCGCGGTTGCTCGTACCAAGACCCGGCGACAAGTGGACATGCGTAGCGACCTATCCATGACAACCTCCGCGTTCCATCTGTTTCGAAGTGAGAAGATCGGAACGTACGGAGAATGTGTGATCGCGATGATTGTTTCGACTATCCAAGGACGAGGTACGGCGATTAGGTATCAGGGACACCATTGGATGAACAGTAATACACAGGCTTTAGACGATATTTATGACAATTAAACGCTTTATTGACGCAACGTCAGCCTTGTCCAAGGTACGTCTATGTAATTGATTTCGACTGGCGACGGTTGGCGGCGCGCTGAGATTTAGCGACAATTGCGTGCTACGCTGACGTCGCGTCAGGGCATTGCGCTGCTACGAAAGTTCAAGGACGCGTCCTTCTTGCAGCGTGACGCGTCGGTCCATTCGGGCGGCGAGGTCCAGATTGTGAGTTGCAATCAACGCGGCCAGCCCGCTCGCTTTGACGAGTGCGGTGAGGGTCGAAAAAACATGATCGGCGGTCTTGGGGTCCAGATTACCCGTCGGTTCATCGGCGAGCAAAATGCGCGGGCCGTTAGCGACCGCCCGCGCGATGGCGACTCGCTGCTGCTCTCCTCCCGATAGCTCCGCCGGGCGATGACGCTCCCGCGCGCCGAGGCCGAGGTAGCTTAGCAATTCGCTCGCGCGTTTGGCGGCTTCAGCGCGGCTAAGCCCACGGATCATCTGGGGCAGGATGATATTCTCCGCGGCCGAAAATTCCGGCAATAAATGGTGGAATTGATAGACGAAACCCATCTCGCTGCGACGCAGCGCGGTACGCCGGTCGTCCGACATGCCAGCCGTTCCGGCGCCCGCCACGAAGACTTCTCCCGCGTCCGGCGCCTCTAGAAGCCCCGCGACATGGAGAAGCGTCGATTTGCCTGCGCCGGAAGGGGCGATCAAGGCCACCGATTGTCCGGGCCATAGGGCAAGCTCAGCGCCGCGAAGAATCTCGAGCAAAGTCTCACCGCGGCCGAAATGTTTGTCGACGCTTTGAAGCCATAGCGCCGGGGTCGCCGCTTGCGCATCATTCATAGCGCAAGGCCTCGACGGGATCGAGTCGGGCGGCACGCCAGGATGGATAGAGCGTCGCAGCGAGGGAGAGAAGAAGCGTCATCATCACAACCGCGGCGATATCCGACGGCTCGACGCGCGAGGGCAGGCGAGACAGGAAATAGGCCTCGGCGGGGAAGAGATTGGCGTCGAGAAGCCAATTCAGCCCATGGCGAATTCCTTCGACATTATGCGCAACGAGGAGGCCAAGAAGTACGCCGACGAAGGTGCCCCCGAAACCGATCGTCGCGCCGGTGATCAGGAAAATGCGCATCACGGCGCCCCGCGTTGCGCCCATAGTGCGCAGGACTGCGATGTCCCGCGCCTTGTCCTGCACCAACATGATCAAGCCGGAGATAATGTTCAGTGCGGCGACGAGAACGATCAATGTCAGAATCGCGAACATGACGTTGCGCTCGACAGTCAGAGCGTCGAAGAAAGTTTGATCGCGTTGGCGCCAATCGATCATGATGATCGGCCGCTGCAGCGCGGGTTCAATACGATCACGCATCTCGTCCATATGATCAGGATTGTCGACAAAGACCTCGATAACATTCGCCTGTCCGTCGAGGTTGAAAAAGGCCTGGGCCTCTGGAAGCGGCATGAAGACGAATGTATTGTCGAACTGAAACATGCCGATCTGGAAAATCGCGACGACCGGATAGGACTTGATGCGCGGCGTGACGCCAAAGGGAGTCTGCGCGCCGCGAGGCGCGATGATTGTGATGCGGTCGCCGATGCGCAAGCTCAAATGCTCAGCAAGGCGCACGCCGATCGCTACGCCTTGGGCGTTGTCGAATCCATCAAGCGTACCGAGGGTAATGTGGCCGCCGACGCCAGGCAGGCGCTTCAGGTCAGCCTCGCGCACGCCGCGAGCGAGAACGCCCGAGGAATTGTACTGCGAGGAGGCGAGCGCTTGCCCCTCGACGAGCGGCAGGGCCAATGTAACGCCGTCTACTTTGCTGACTCGGTCAGTCACAGCCCCGTAGTCGGTGAGCGGCGTGTCGGCCGCTTGAAGGAAAATGTGCCCGTTGAGGCCAATGATCTTATCGAGAAGGTCGTGGCGGAAACCGTTCATCACCGACATCACGACGATCAAGGCGCCGACGCCGAGTACAATGCCGAGAAAGGAGAAGCCCGCGATGACCGAGATCGAGCCATGTTTGCGGCGCGCGCGCAGATAGCGAAACGCCACCATCCATTCGAAGGGTGAAAAGGGGCGCGTCTTCATCGACGGCGCGTTGACTTGGATGGGGACATCGCTGGCGGCGCCGGTCATGAAAGGGCGGCCTTTTCCCTTTTGTGGGGATGCGAGGCCATGACTGATATTCGTGCTGGCGCTCTCCTCATACGTTCCCGCCGAACCGCCGGATCGCTTCCTCGATGCTGACCAATTCCCGCGCGCCGCCGCGGCGCTCCTTCAACTCGACTTTTCCCTCGGCCAGGCTACGCGGACCGACGAGGATCTGATGCGGCAATCCGATAAGATCGAGCGTGGCGAATTTTGCGCCCGGCCGTTCATCGCGATCATCGTAAAGCACGTCCACGCCGGCGCCCTCCAGCGCCGCATGGATGCGATCGCAAGCCGCGTCGGTCGCGCTGTCGCCGACTTTGAGATTGGCGAGGCCGATCCTGAACGGCGCGACCGCTTCCGGCCAGATCATGCCCGCCTCGTCGTGATGGGCTTCGATCAAGGCCGCCACGAGACGGCCGGGGCCGATGCCGTATGAGCCGCCGTGAATGGCGTGCTCCTTGCCGTCCGGGCCATTGACCACTGCTTTCATCGGCTCGGAATATTTCGTTCCGAAGTAGAAAATATGGCCGACTTCGATTCCGCGCGCCGACAGCCGCGCCTCATCCGGCAGAGCAGCGAAGGCGGCCTCGTCGTGCTTCTCCGATGTCGCAGCGTAGAGCGAGGTCCATTTGTCGACCACCGCCTGCACCGCCGCAGTATCATCGAAATTGATCGTTTCGGGCGGGGGCGGGAAGCTCAAATAGTCCTTGTGGCAGTAGACTTCGCTCTCGCCGGTCGAAGCAAGAATGATGAATTCGTGACTCAATTTTCCGCCGATCGGACCGGTGTCGGCGACCATCGGAATTGCAGTCACGCCAAGACGCAGAAAGGTACGCAGATAGGCGACGAACATCTTGTTGTAGGAGTGGCGCGCGCCCTCGGCGTCGAGATCGAAAGAATAGGCGTCTTTCATCAGGAATTCGCGCGACCGCATGACGCCGAAGCGCGGCCGAACCTCGTCGCGAAATTTCCACTGGATATGGTACAAGTTGAGCGGCAGATCCTTGTACGAGCGAACATAGGCACGAAAGATTTCCGTGACCATCTCTTCATTGGTCGGACCGTAGAGCATGTCGCGCTCATGGCGATCCTTGAGGCGCAGCATCTCCTTGCCGTAATCGTCGTAGCGGCCGGACTCGCGCCAGAGGTCGGCCGATTGGATCGTCGGCATAAGCAATTCGATGGCGCCGGACCTGTTCTGCTCCTCGCGGATGATCGTGTTGATCTTACTCAACACGCGCAGGCCCAATGGCAGCCAGGCGTAGCTGCCGGCGGCTTCCTGTCGAATCATGCCGGCGCGCAGCATCAGGCGATGCGACACGATCTCCGCTTCTTTGGGGTTCTCGCGCAGAATGGGCAGAAAATAGCGGGAAAGACGCATCGGGACTCTCAAAAGATCGGTGGACGAATCGTGAAATGCGCGTTGCGCGCCGGCAAATGACGCCAAAGGGGCCCGGTTGACAAGCAGCGCGACAACAGGCGCTCACGATTTCGTGATCGCGACAGCCGGTAATCTTGTCGCGCTGGCTTTCGTAAGTCTGAGGCCAGCGCGAAACGCCTGCTGGCGGGCGCACTGGCAAAGGTCAGCGCCCTCGCTTTCAACTCATGAGGATCTTATGTCCAGCAAGACCGCCGTCGCCGTCACCCTCGTTGGTTCGCTCGCCGCTGCGCTCGCGCTCGCTTCCGCCGCCACGGCCGGTCCCGTCGCGGAGCAGAAAGGCGCCGACAAATGCTATGGAATCTCTCTTGCGGGTAAGAACGATTGCGCGGCGGGCGCGGGCACGAGTTGCGCCGGCACTTCGACCATCGACTATGACGCCCATGCCTGGAAATACGTGGCGAAGGGAACGTGCGAATCGATGATGACTCCGAAAGGTCACGGCTCGCTAACCCAGGGCTGATCCCGCTCTTCTCATCAAAATGCCGCCCCCTTGCTGCATGGCGAGGGGGCCTTTTCGTGACTGGGCGAACGCGCCTAGCCTCGTGAAGGCTTTGCGACCGCTGCTGGTTGCGTCAGCGCGCTGACGATTCCGGCGGCGATGACGTTCAAGATCAGCGCAACAAAGCCGACGTTGATATCGTTCATCGCATTGGGCAGAAAAGGAAGGAGCGTTCCGATCGTGCTGTGCGTGATGCTCACGATCGCGACCGTGGCGGCGCCGAAAAGGATGCCCACAAAAGCGCCAATCCGAGTGATCGGATTATTCGGCATCAGGCTGCAAAGGGCGGCGGGAAAAAACTGCGTGACGAAAGAATAACCCATCAGGAGCAGCGCGACGATCGTTTGGCCGCCTTGAAGCGTAAAATAGACCGCGACTAGAGCGATGATCGGTACAAGGCCGCGGGCGGTCAGCGCCACGGTTTCCTCGGAAGTCTCTGGTCGAAGACCGCGCAGCAAATCATTCGCAAAGAGCGTAGAGCCCGCAATGAGAATCATCGAGCCAGGCACGAGGGCCGTCAACACGCCGGCTGCGCCTATGACGCCTACGAACCACGGGTCGAATGTGTCGATCGACAATTTGAAGAGCGACTGGTCGATTTCGTCGCCTTTCAGGCCAGGTACTTTCAAGATCGCTGCGAAACCGCAGAAAAAGACGAACAACAAGACCAGTTGATAGAGCGGCAGAACGATCGCATTGCGCCGAAACGCGCGTTCGGCCTTCGCTGTGAAGACCGCGCCGAAAGCGTGCGGCCACATATAGAAGCCGAGCGCCGTCAGCAGGATCGTCGACTGGAACCACAAAATGCTGCCCGTGCCCGTTCCTGACGGTTTAAACGAGAGAAAACCAGGATTGGCGGCGTCGATGGCCCGGAACATGTCGCCATAGCCACCGTAATAGTGGAACGGGAGATAGACGCCGAGAAAGATCGCGACGGCGAGGATGAGGAAGTCTTTGACTGTCGACGTCCAGGCCGAGCCATGGACGCCCGAGATCATGACGTAGATGGTGACGATCGCGGCGCCGATCCAAATCGCTTGTGTCGAAGAAATCGCGCCATAAGACGCGATCGAAACGATGATGCCCAGGCCTTTGAACTGCAAGACGAGATAGGGCACGAGAGCGACGACGCCGATCGCGGCGACCAGCACGCCAAGCGCGGGGCTGTCATATTTGCGGGCGAAGAAATGAGGCTGCGAGACGAGACGCTCTTTACGGGCGTAGCGCCATATCGGGGGAAGCAACCAGTAAGACGTAATATAAGCGAGAGTGCCGTAAGCGAGGATGTAATAGGCTGCGGCGCCACGGCCATAGGCCCATCCGCTGCCGCCAAGGAAGGTGAAGGTCGTGTAGATCTCGCCAGCGGAAAGCAAAAAGACGAGGAAACCGCCAAAACCCCGCCCGCCGACCGTCCATTGCTCGAGCGTCATTTTCTTGCCGCCATGAGCCAAGACGCCGAGAACGAGCGCCAAAGCCGCGGCGAGGAAGATGATGATGAGAGCGCTGTTCATCGCGGCGCCCCTTGATCGCGGTCTTCGCTTTCCGCATTCACCGGATCGCTGGCGAAGATGATCGCCATAACCGCTGCGGTGATGACGACCCAGATCACCAGCCAAGCCAATACGAGAGGCATGCCGAAGAGGAGCGGTTCGACGCTATTGACGAAAGCCGTTCCGATCAGAATCGCCAAAGCGGGCACGGCGGCCAGCCAGCTTATCTTGCTCATTGATCTCTCCCGCATCGAGCGAGTCGGTGCGATTATCTTGCTCTAACCAAAGCCTATTCCTGCGCCTCACGATCTGCCAAGCGAGGAAGCGACATTTGGGTGACACGACCCGCGATCACCCACTGATGTCTCAAATCAAGCAATCTTCTTGCCGATTCCGAGGAAGAGTGCGCTTGCCTCTAAACCATGCGATAATCCTTGCATGTTCCTTTCGTTTTTCGCCGCGCTGCGCGAGGCTCATGTGCCGGTGACGCCGCGCGAATACCTAACCCTCATACAGGCCTTGGACCGTGATCTCGCCGACAAGTCCGTCGACGATTTTTATCATTTGTCGCGCGCGCTCTTGGTGAAGGACGAGCGCAATCTCGATAAGTTCGATGTCGTTTTCGCCGCGACGTTCAAAGGCGCCCTGTCGCTCGCCGAAGCGGTTGAGCAAGTGGAGATTCCCGAGGAGTGGTTGCGCAAGCTTGTCGAGCGCTATCTGACTCCGGAGGAGCGCGCCGAACTCAAGGCGTTGGGCTTCGAGAAATTGATGGAGACGCTACGTCAGCGTCTGGCCGAACAGAAAGGACGCCATCAGGGCGGCTCCAAATGGATCGGCACGGCGGGGTCCTCGCCTTTCGGCGCTTATGGCGAGAATCCCGAAGGCGTGCGCATCGGTCAAGATAAAGGACGCCACGGCCGCGCCGTCAAAGTCTGGGATCGACGCGACTTCAAGGATCTGGACGGCGACGAGACACTCGGGCCGCGCGCGATGAAAATCGCCTTACGGAGATTGCGCCGCTTTGCGCGTGAGGGCGCTGCGGAAGAACTCGATCTTGATAGAACCATACGCGATAGCGCCAAAAGCGGGTACATCGACGTCCAATGGCGCCCGGAGCGGCGCAATGCGGTCAAAGTTCTTCTTTTTCTCGATGTCGGCGGCTCGATGGATTGGCATGTCGAAGCAGCCGAGAATCTCTTTTCCGCGGCGCGCAGCGAGTTCAAGCGGCTCGAGCATTTCTATTTTCACAATTGCCTCTACGAGAGCGTGTGGAAGCGCAATCGTCGACGCCATGAAGAGCGCACGCCGACCCTCGATATTTTCAACACCTATGGGCGGGACTATCGGGCGATTTTTGTCGGCGACGCGTCGATGAGCCCTTACGAGATCACCATGCCGGGCGGGTCCGTCGAGCACGTCAACCCGGAAGCCGGGCAGATTTGGCTCGAGAGGGTGACGCGCGCTTATCCGCACGCCGTCTGGATCAATCCGACGCCGGAGCCACAGTGGGGTTATTCGCAATCCACCGAGATGATCAAACGTATTTTCGCAGGCCGGATGTATCCCCTCACGCTGGACGGCTTGGAGAACGCGATGCGGGAGCTGACGCGTTAGAGTAAGCCTTCGGGGCTCAAGGCCTCACAATGAGGACCGAGCAAGTCGCATGCCGCACGATCGTCTTGGCGTTCGATCCTAAAAGGTAGTCCGACATCGCCGGACGGTGCGAACCCATGACGATCAGATCGGCCGCCCACGAGACGGCCTCCGTCAGGATCTCATGATAGGCGCCGCCGACCTTGACGACATGCGATAAGCGCTCCGCGGGCAGTTTCACTCCAGCGGCGATTTCGTCGAGCGCTTTGGCGGCTCGCTCTTCCTGGGCCGCGTCAAAATCCGCCGGGACGTAATCCATGAACGTCGCGGGCAGTAAAGGCTGAACATTGATCAGGCGGACGACGCCGCCACTTGCCTCTGCTAATTCAACGGCTTGTGCGATCGCCGGCTCGGCGAGTTCGACCTCGGCGAGATCGATCGGGGTGAGGATGCGCTTGAACATCGCCCTTGCTCCACGATGACGACCTGAGTGGCGCGTCGCTGAGTCGGGAGGCGGCGCGAGGAACCGAACCCAGAACCTCGCGGGAGAATGCTCGCAACGGCGTTTTTGTTCAAGTCAAGGCGGTGCGCCCAAGTGGGGGGCGCACGGCCTGGATTGGGACTATTCAAATTATTGTTCCCAGCCGACGAGATGGGTATAAGGGCGCCCATCGAGGTGGAGGATTCTCGAAGATGGGTGTGGTTGGTGTGATTTCTGACGGTTATCGGCCGTCCGAAGACGAGCCCTTTATGAATGAACGCCAAAAGGAGTATTTCAGGCGCAAATTGCTGGATTGGAAGGAGGGGATCTTACGCGAGAGCCGGGAAACGCTGGCCGCGCTCCAGAGCGAAAGCGAGAATCATCCGGATATCGCAGACCGGGCTTCTTCTGAAACTGATCGCGCCATCGAATTGCGCGCCAGGGACCGCCAGCGCAAGCTGATCGCCAAGATCGACGCCGCTTTGGCTCGCATCGAGGACGGCAGTTACGGCTATTGCGAAGAAACCGGCGACCCGATCGCCTTGCGTAGGCTTGACGCCCGACCGATCGCCACGCTGTCGGTCGAAGCACAGGAGCGCCACGAGCGCAGGGAACGCGTCTACCGCGATGATTGAAGAGAGGTAAAAACCGGCGCTAGCCGGTCTTTTTTTGTTCGCTCGGTAAATAGCGCCTCGGACGCTTAATTCTTGCGCCCGAGCAGCTTCGCCATCTCAGCCTCTAAGGAATCAAGATCGGCGAAGGGCTCTTGCTTGTCTTCGTTTGGAGGGGTGGCCTTCGCTGGCTCCTTGATGGCCGGCTGGGTGGTGTTAGGGGCTGCGCCCAAGGGCGGCTTTGATGCGGATTGGGCGGCGGGCGCGGCCGCGGCCGTTGGCGAAGCCACAACGATCGGCGGCGGCAATCCCGGCTTGGCCGGCGGCGGCGCTGGCGTTGCGGTCGACGGCGGTGAAGGGGCGGCCGGCGGCGGACTGGTTGACGGCGTGGCATTGGGCGGCGGCGCGGCGGGAGCCGGCGACGCGATCGGCGACGGCGCGGTCACGGGCGCAGCGGCGACTGCAGGGGCAAAAGCCGAGGATGGAGGGGGAGGCGCCAGTGGCGGCGGTGACGGGGGCGCGACCGTTTTTGGTGGCGGCGGTGGGGGCGCGACGGGCTTCGGCGCCGGCGGCTCCAAAGGTCTCGGCGCCGGGCGCGTTTGCGCGGCGATATTCGGAGGTTCCGGTCGCGGCTGCGGGCGGACCGGCGAGGCGGGGGGTTGGGTCGGCGCGGGGGGGACGGGAGCAGCTGTTTGGCTGGGCGTCGCTATTCTGGGCGCAGTCGCGTTTTGCAGCGGCGTCGCCGGCTCCTTTTCGCGCGAGGGAGCGGACGCTTGCGCGTGAACGCGAATGATCTGTGACTCAATCACCACGTCATTGAGCCCGCCAATCATCACGAGATGTTCGACATTATCCCGTCGCACCAGGACAAGCTGGCGCTGCCCATCCAGACTGAATGCGTCGACGAGACCGAGCCGCGACTGACGGGCCCGACCGCCGCCCGGAAGCCGCAATCGATGAGCAAATAGAGCGCGATAGGCGATGGTCAAAGCGATGATCGCGACGGCCGCAATGACTAAATAAACGAGGAGTTTCCAGTTTTCTGGCAGCGCCAAGCTACTGAGCCATTGCATGTGAAATCCTGGGCGTCATGCGCTTCTTTCGATCCACTCGGCCTGCCGAAGCGCGCGGGGCGCGGAGCGGCGTTGAGCAAGCGGTGTGACGGCGCATGGAATGTTCGACGAACGGAAAGCAAAACCTTTGCGTAGAATAGTCAAAGCTGATCATGCGCGCTTTCGTCAATAGCAAAAGAGCCGCGGCGCACATCGGCCGCAACCGATTGCGACAGCTTCTTTCTTTTCGACGGCAAACGCGACGACGGATCGGAGCGCGCCATTGCCATCGCGGCACATGGGCCGCATTCTTGTCGAATCAGATGCGCGCCGAGGGGGCGGCGTTTTTGGTTCGCATCTGACGAGGCGACTTTACAAACGTCCTTTGTCTCAAAAGCCCTTAATTCTCCGAGCCGTCTTGTGGAAAATCGTTCGATGAGCCCACCGCCCGCGCCATCTGGAATCGATCGCATCGATCACGGCGCAAGCCCTGGATCGTTGCTGCTGCTGACGCTTTGTTTGGTCGCTGCGATTTGCGCTTTCTATTTTCTGCCGAGCGGGGAGGGCGCGAAGCTCGCTTTTTGGATGATCACCCTTTTGGCGGTGATCGGCATCTTCGCGTTGCTTTTTTATACGTTCGGTTTCCTGCTCTTCACCGGTCAAGCGTCGCGGAACGATACGACCAAGGTGATCGCCGACAGCAGCGCCGAGGGGTTGATCGTTACCGATTCCGACTCGCGGGTTCTTTACGCCAACGAAGCTTATATGACGTTGTCTAGCGCCCATGACGCGAGTGATCTCAAGGTCGTTGAGCGTCTTTTTTCAGGCGCGCCGGAAATTTCCGAAGCGATTTACCGTCTCGCTCAAGCTGCGCGCGATGGAAAGCGCGGCGCCGAAGAATTGCGAATGTCGCCGCCTTTGACAGGCGACGCGCCCGTCGGCTGGTATCGCATTCGAGTGCGTCCCTTGGAACAGCTCGGCCGTGGCCGTTCGACGCTATGGACGGTGTCGGACATCACCCGCGAGCGCGAACGGCACGAGAACGTATTTCAGGAACTGCAACACGCGATCGACTATCTTGATCATGCGCCGGCCGGATTTTTCTCGGCTGAGCCTGACGGCTCGATCTCGTATATCAACGCCACCCTTGCCGGCTGGCTCGATTATGACCTCGCGCAATTCGGCTCCGGCGGACTGAAGCTCGCCGATATCCTCGCTGCTGATGGCGCGGCCCTGGTGGGCGTCGTCTCGGGCCGGTCCGGCGAGGTCAAGACCGAACAATTCGATGTCGATCTGAAGACTCGTAAGGGACGCTTCCTTCCGGTTCGTATTCTGCATCGCGTCGCATTCGCCGCCGACGCCTCGCCGGGCGCTTCGCGCTCGTTGGTGATCAATCGTGCGCCGGGCGAGGAGAAGGCGGAGGACTTGCGCGCTGCGGAGGTGCGTTTTGCGCGCTTCTTCAACTCCACGCCCATGGGCATCGCTTCCGTCGATGCGAAAGGCGCTATTCTGCGTTCGAATGCGGCTTTCGCGCGCCTCGCGCCAGCCGCACTAAAATCCGGCCCCGTTGGAAGCGGTCCAAACGTGCACAGCGGCCTTGCCGAACGCGATCGCAGCGCGCTTCGCGAGGCGCTCGCGGCCGCCGCAGACGGCAAAGGCGAGATCGCGCCGGTCGACGCGGCTCTGGAAGGCGATGGCCAGCGCTCCGCGCGGTTTTTCATTTCACCGACTGAGCACAGTGGCGAGGACGGCGCCGCGGCGACGCTTTTTGCGCTTGATACGACCGAGCAGCGCACGCTTCAGGAAAATTTTGCGCAGAGCCAAAAAATGCAGGCCATCGGTCAATTGGCCGGCGGCGTCGCCCATGACTTCAACAATGTGCTGACCGCCATCATCGGCTATTCGGACCTTTTGCTCGCCAATCATCGGCCGACGGATCCGTCCTTTCAGGACATCATGCAGATCAAGCAGAACGCCAATCGGGCCGCTGGCTTGGTACGGCAGTTGCTCGCTTTTTCGCGGCGCCAGACGCTTCGGCCGCAAGTACTGCAACTCGCCGACGTTCTCTCGGAATTGCAGAATTTGCTGCGCCGCCTCGTCGGTGAGCGGATCGAGCTCGAGGTCAAGCACGGCCGCGATCTCTGGCTCGTCAAGGCTGACCTCAATCAATTCGAGCAAGTCATCGTCAATCTTGTCGTGAACGCGCGCGACGCCATGCCGGACGGCGGACGCATTTCCTTGCGGACGCGGAATGTGGCGGCCAATGAATGCGCCACCTATCGAGAACAGACGTTGGTGCAGGCCGACTATGTACTTGTCGAAGTGGAGGATACCGGCCACGGCATCTCGAGCGACGTGCGCGATAATATTTTCGAACCCTTTTTCACGACCAAGGAAGTCGGCAAAGGCACCGGCCTCGGGCTCTCGATGGTCTACGGAATCGTCAAGCAGACCGGCGGCTATGTGTTTGTCGACAGCGAGCCTGATCGCGGCGCGATCTTTCGTATCTTTTTGCCGCGCTACATTCCGAGCGCGGCCGACGAACCGGCGAAAAAAGAGGTCGCGAAGCCAGCGGCTGATCTTACCGGGCAGGGCGCGATCCTTCTTGTCGAGGATGAGGAGGCCGTGCGCTCCTTCGCCTCGCGCGCGCTCGCTTCTCGGGGCTATACGGTGCTCGAAGCCGATTCCGGCTTAGAAGCTCTGAAAGTCGTCGAAGCGGCCGAGGGCAAGATCGACCTTATTGTCTCGGACGTGATCATGCCGGAGATGGACGGCCCGACCATGCTCACCGAGTTGCGTCGCCGGGGCCTTGCCGCGCGGATCATTTTCGTCTCCGGTTATGCGGACGACGCCTTCGCCAAGAATCTTCCCGAGGGTCAAGAGTTCATGTTCCTGCCAAAACCGTTCACGCTGAAGCAATTGGTGGAAGCGGTAAAGAGCGCGATGGGCTGAGCCCTCGGCCAACAAATCTCCGACGTTTCGTTCCTTTGTAAAGAGAAGAGTCATGCGTTTTGAAGGCACTGCTACCTATATCGCGACTGAGGATTTGAAGATCGCGGTCAACGCCGCCATCGTTCTCGAACGTCCCTTGTTGATCAAGGGCGAGCCGGGAACTGGCAAGACATTGCTCGCTGAAGAAATCGCCCAGGCGATCGGCGCGCCGCTGATCGCTTGGCACATAAAATCGACCAGCAAGGCTCAGCAGGGCCTCTACGAATACGACGCCGTATCGCGGCTACGCGACTCGCAGCTCGGTGATCCGCGCGTCTCCGAAATCCGCAACTACATCAAGCGCGGCAAATTGTGGGAAGCGTTCACCCATCCGGCGCGGCCTGTGCTGCTCATCGATGAGATCGACAAAGCGGACATCGAGTTCCCGAACGACCTGCTCCTCGAACTCGACCGCATGGAGTTCTTTGTTTACGAAACGGGCGAGACGGTACGCGCCGCGCAACGCCCCATCGTAGTCATCACGTCGAACAACGAGAAGGAATTGCCGGACGCGTTCCTGCGTCGTTGTTTCTTTCACTACATTCGCTTTCCCGACGCCGAAACCATGAACAAGATCGTCGAGGCGCACTATCCCGGCGTAAAAAAGCGGTTGGTCGACGAGGCCCTGCGCATTTTCTTCGATCTGCGCGAAGCGCCGGGCTTGAAGAAGAAGCCCTCGACGTCCGAGTTGCTCGATTGGCTCAAATTACTGCTTAACGAGGATATATCGCCGGAGACTTTGCGAGAGCGGGACCCCAAAAAGCTCATCCCGCCGCTCCACGGCGCGTTGCTCAAGAACGAGCAGGATGTTCATCTTTTCGAGCGGCTCGCCTTCTTGAGCCGCCGCGAACGATAGGCGCACGGCGGGTTGTGGGACGGTTCGGCGGCGCGAACTTCATAACGATCGCCCGCAAATACTTAAAACAACGAGGCTCTTATTGAGGCCGGGTCGATAAAAGTCGCCGTCGCCGATGACACATTCTTCGCAATTGTCACACGCTTACTTTGGGCGGTAAGACCAGAATCCGCCCCAAGATGAATAAATTTCGCCTATTAATCATTGAAAACGTTAGTTTTTCGAATTATCGCGGCGGCGCCCTCGGCGAGCCGAACAACAAATATTGGCGGTATTTATTCTTTATCAAGTTAACTGGCTATTAGAGCACTAAATCTATTCTTGAACGACATTTGCTGCGGAAAGACATGTTTCGCGCCGTCGACACGATCGCTGCCCAATACGATTGGCGTTTGCTGACGCTCGCCAGCGTCGTCTTCGTTCTCTCGGGGCTCACCGCTGTTCGGCTTTACGGGGGCGCGGAGACGCCCGGTCGGCCTCCTGCGCTCGGCGCGATCGCGTCCGGGGCGGCGGCCGGATTTGGCGTCTGGTCAATCCTCCTCATCGCCGTTCTTGCTGTTCGACCGGGGTTGAACGACGCCGATAGCTTCCCGTTGACCGTCTTTTGGTTGGTCGCCGCGATTGCTTCGGCGGCCTTGGGCGCGGCTCTGGCGTCGTCCCTTTATCGCCGGCGCCTCGCGCATATCGAGCGGCAGCGCGACGCTTACGCTCGCCAGTCCGAGGCGCAATTGCGTGAGCGCAACCGGCAGCTCGACGCCGCCCTCAACAATATGTCGCAAGCCTTATGCATGTTCGATGCGGAAAGGCGACTGATCGTCTGCAACGAACAATACGCGCGAGTCTTCGGTCTTCCACCGGAACTGACAAAGCCTGGAACGCCTGTCCTCGATATTTTGAACTATCGCGTGGCGCAGGGCATTTTTCCGGGAGACGATCCCAAGGCCTATATTCAAAGCCGCCTCGCCATTGTGGATGGCGATGCGCCGACGAAGACATTCACGGAACTGCGAGACGGCCGGATATTCTCCGTCCTCCACGTCCCGATGGTTGGCGGCGGCTGGGTCGCGACTCATGAGGACGTGACCGAGCAGTTCAAAGCGCAGCGCGCGCTCAAAGCAGCCAAGGAGACCTTGGTCGAAGCGACGTCAAAGGCGGAGCGCGCGGCGGCGGAGGCGAAGGCGGCCCATCAACGCCTGCTCGAAGCATCGAACCTGATGTCGGCTGGATTTGTACTCTTCGACGCCGATGACCGCTTTGTCCTTTGGAACAAGCGTTACGCCGAACTCTCCGGCGTCAGCGAAGACGCGATCGCGGTCGGCGTACGCTTCGAGGATGCATTACGCGCCTGGCAGACCGATCACTACGGCGATCGCGAGCAGCGCGAACAATGGCTCGCGCAGAGAATAGCGCGCCATCGCCAAACGGAGAACGCCGAGGAAATCCGTCTCGCGGACAATCGCTGGATTCGCATCGACGAACGCAGGACGGCGGATGGCGGCAGCATCGGCGTCCGTGTCGATATTACCGATCTCAAACGAAAAGAGTCCTCCTTCCGGCTGCTCTTCGAGGAAAATCCTGTACCGATGTGGTTGTACGACCACGAGACCCTGCGCTTTCTCGCGGTCAACGATGCGGCAGTCGAGCACTACGGTCACAGCCGCGAGCGCTTCCTGGAGATGACCATCTTCGAGATCCGGCCACCCGAAGAAGCGGAGAAGTTGCGCCGGGACCTCGCCCTGGAAGGACGCGTCCGGCAGGACGGCGAGATCTGGCGACACGCCAAAGCCAATGGCGAGGTGATCGACGTCGCCATCTACGAACGTCTGATGACCTATGCGGGACGTTCCGCGGCGCTGATCGCGGCGATCGACATAACCAAGACCAAGCGCGCCGAGGCAGAAGCGCAGCGGACGCGCGAATTTCTCAATACGGTTCTCGAGAATGTTCCGGCGCCGATCCTCGTTAAGGACGCGCATACGTTCCAACTCGTTTTGGTCAACCGCGCCGCGGAGAATTTTCTCGGCGCGCCGCGATCGAGCTTGATCAATAAAACATCGCGTCAGATTTACGCCGGCGGCGAGGGCGCTTTCCTTTCCGAGCTCGATCGCGAGGCTCTCGAGCATAAGCGCGAAGTCTATTCCGACGAGTATCGCGTCGATACGCCCGGCAATGGCGTACGTTTCGTCACGTCGAAGCGGCTGCCTATCCTGGATGAAGGCGGCGAGCCGACTCATCTCGTGACCGTCATCAACGACGTCACCGAACGTAAGCGCGCCAATGAGCGGATTGCGCATCTGAGCACGCATGACGCGCTGACGGGGCTTGCCAATCGCGAGGCGTTCAATCGACAGCTCGTCGAGGCGCTTGCTTTGGCCGATCAGCGCGGCGTTGCGGCTCTGCGCGTCGACCTCGACCGTTTCAAGGACATCAATGACGTCTATGGCTATGCGATCGGCGATGCCGTCCTCCGCGCCGTCGCGTTTCGCCTGAAACGCGATGCAGGCGGCGGTTTTGTCGCGCGCGTCGGCGGTGACGAATTCACCCTGATCGTCGTGGGCGATCAGCCGGCAAGCGCCAGCGCGGCGGCCAAGCGCATTCTCGCCGCCTTCGCCGACGAAATCGCAATCGAGAATCTTCGCCTCAAAATCAGCCTGAGTCTCGGCGTCGCCATTTCGCCCGCCGATGGCGTTGAACCTGCGACGCTTCTCGCCAACGCCGAAGCCGCGCTCGATCGCGCCAAGGACGATGGCCGCGGGATCGTACGTTTCTTCGAGCCTGCGATGGACGCCAAGCTGCGCGATCGCAGAAGCATGGAGCAGGACCTGCAGACGGCGATCGCCCAGGAGCAATTGCGCGTCGATTATCAGCCGCAGGCCGACATGACGGGAGAGATATTCGGTTTCGAGGCTTTGGCGCGTTGGCGGCATCCGACGCGTGGCTTGGTGTCGCCCGGCGTCTTCATTCCTCTCGCCGAGGAAAGCGGCGCGATCAAGGAGATCGGCGAGTGGATTTTGCGCGAGGCCTGCCGCGAGGCGGCGTCCTGGCCGCGTCCTTTGACGGTTTCGGTCAATCTCTCGCCGATGCAATTTCGGCAAGACGATCTCATCGCGATGATCCAGAACATCCTTGTCGAGACGGGCCTTTCCGGACGGCGGCTCGAACTGGAGATCACCGAGAGCGCGCTGATCGGCGATCCGGATTCCGCGCGGGCGATCCTGCGGCGGATCAAGGCCCTGGGCGTGCGTATTGCGATGGACGATTTCGGCACCGGCTATTCCTCGCTTTCGTACCTTCAGTCCTTCCCCTTCGACAAGATCAAGATCGATCGCTCCTTCGTCGCCGGGCTCGACGGCAACGCGCAGGCCGGCGCGATCATTCGCGCCGTCATCGGCCTCGCCCACGGCCTACAATTGCCGGTCATCGCCGAGGGAGTCGAGACGAAGGATCAAGTCGCCTTCCTCAAACGGGAAAGCTGCGACGAAATGCAGGGCTATCTCATCGGCCGCCCCGAGCCGATCGAGAACTACGCTCGCGAAGTCGGCCGCGGCGCCGGCAAGGCGGATTTGAAGGTCGTTGCGTAACCCGCCTTATCCTCCCCCGTTTTCAACGGGGGAGGATGTCTACCCGAACTTATTGTTCTTCGGGAAACCCTTGGGCGGCAGGCGGCCGGCTTCGGCTCTGTTGCCGATCCAGTCCTTCAAGTCCTTGGCGTCCACCGTCCAGACGCGTTGCGAGGAATCGCGCCACGTCATGCCTTCCTTCATCGTGAAGACCCGTACGTCGGAAAGTCCGCCGTCCTTGTACCTTTGCAATCGTACGCCCTTGCCGCGCGCCATTTCCGGGGCCTGGTCGATGGGGAAGATCAGCATCTTCCTGTTATCGCCGATCACCGCGATATGATCGCCCTCGGCCGGCGTGACGACCTTGGTCTCGGCCGGCGTATCGACGATCAGCACCGCGCGGCCCTTGCGGGTCGACGACAGCATATCGTCATGGCCGACAATGAAGCCACGCCCGTCCGTGCCGGCGATGATCACCTTGGCGCCAGGCCGGTACAAGAGAACGGTGGCGATGTCCGCGCCTTCGTCGATATCCGCCATCAGCCGGATCGGCTCGCCATGACCGCGGCCGCCGGGCAGTTTCGACGCATCGAGCGTGAAGACCTTGCCATTCGTGGCGACGACCAGGATTTTCGAGATCGTCTCGGCTGGGAACGTCGTCTTTAAACTGTCGTCGCCCTTGAAAGCCAGCGTCGACAAGTCTTCGATGTGCCCCTTGAGCGCGCGGATCCAGCCTTTTTGCGAGACGACGATGGTCACCGGCTCGCGCTCGACCAGCGCCTCGTTGAGGTCGGAGACGATCACATCGGGCGCGGCCTCCAACGTCGTGCGGCGCTTGCCGATCTTGGTGTCCGGGCCATATTTCTTCTTCGTATCGCGGATTTGGTACGAGACGGTCTGCCATTGCCGCTTTTCATCGCGCAGCAATTTCTCGATATCGGCTTTTTCCTTCTGCAGTTCCGCTTGCTCGCGCTTCAGCTCCATTTCCTCGAGCCGGCGCAACGCGCGTAGCCGAGTATCCAGAATATAGGTGACCTGGGCGTCCGAGAGCTTGAATTTGGCGATCAGCGCCGCCTTGGGATCGTCCTCTTCGCGAATGATGCGGATCACCTCGTCGAGATTGAGGAAGACCACGACCATGCCGGCGAGCATTTCGAGCCGGCGGTCGATCGCCGCCAGGCGATGGCGCGAGCGGCGCAGCAGAACGTCGCGACGGTGATCGAGCCATTGACGCAAGGCCTCGTTGAGGCCGACGACGCGCGGCACGACGCCGTCGACGAGAACATTCATGTTCATCGAGACGCGGCTCTCGAGTTCCGAGAGCTTGAACAGCGACTCCATCATCGTCTCAGGCTCGACCGTCCGCGAGCGCGGCTCGAGCACGATGCGCACGTCGTCCGTCGATTCATCGCGTACATCGGCGAGAAGCGGCGCTTTCTTATCGTTGAGCAGGTTGGCAAGCTGTTCGATCAGCCGGGATTTCTGCACGCCATAGGGTATTTCGGTGACGACCGCGATCCAGGTCCCGCGCCCGCCGTCCTCCTTGCTCCAGCGCGCGCGAACGCGGAACGAGCCGCGCCCGGTACGATAGGTCTCCGCGATTTGTTCGCCAGGATCGATGATGACGCCGCCCGTCGGAAAGTCGGGGCCGGGGACGAATTGCATCAGCTCTTCGCTCGCCGCCTTCGGATGCGCGATCAGATGCAGCGCGGCGTCGCAGAGCTCGGCCGCGTTATGTGGCGGGATCGAGGTCGCCATGCCGACGGCGATGCCTTGCGAGCCATTGGCGAGCAGGTTCGGCAGGGCGGCGGGAAGGACGATCGGCTCTTTCGTGTCGCCGGAATAATTGTCGCGGAAATCGATCGAATCTTCGTCGATGCCTTCGAGCAGCAGGCGCGCGACGTCGGTCATCCTGGCTTCGGTGTAGCGATAGGCCGCCGGGCCGTCGCCATCGATATTGCCGAAATTGCCCTGGCCTTCGACCAACGGATAGCGCGAGGAAAAATCCTGGGCGAGGCGCACCAAGGCCTCATAGATCGCCTGGTCGCCATGCGGATGGAACGAGCCCATCACATCGCCGACGATTTTCGCACATTTCTTGAAGGCCGAGCCCGGATCGAGTTTGAGAATATGCATCCCATAGAGGATGCGCCGATGCACCGGCTTCAGCCCGTCGCGCGCGTCGGGCAGGGCGCGGCCCATGATGGTCGAAAGGGCGTAGGCGAGATAGCGCTCCTCGAGCGCCTCGCGAAGATTGACGTCGACAGCCGGCGGCGGGGGCGGCGGAGCAGGGGGAGCAGCTTTGGGCATGGGAGGGGGTTAGAGGAGAGGACGAGTCGGGGCAAGGGGCGGCGGTGGCGGAGGGCGTTCTCGTCCCCCTCCGCGCAAGGGAGAAAGGCGGCCGCGAAAGCCCGCCCTCCAAATTATTCCAAACTCGAGTTTTTCGGTTTCTAATCTTTTCAACGACTTATGATGGAAAAACCTGGAAAATTCATCGTCCAGGGTCGATCAGGCGACGGCGGCGGAACGGATTCAAAGCTTGGCGGCTCAAAAAGACTAGCGAGCAGTATAGGCCAGTTTCTGATTTTCAGGAAGAAAAATATGCCATCGCTTGGCGTCGAAAATGATTTCCGGCGAGACGCGAGTCCGAACACGAGATCAAAAGCGTCGCCGGCCTCTGCCCGTCATGCGCGAGCCGTCGATAGCGCGCATGCTCGCTATGGAAGCGGCCGGAGAGGAAGGATTCATAGCCGACGAGGAGATGGGTGGGCAGGAGACCTTCGTCGGCAGCAACGGTCTCGATATTCGCCATGTCGTCCTCCGGACGCGATCTTAAGGCGCCGGAGATCTAGCAAACCTATGTGTCGGCTTTCACACGGCGTGAATCGTCGGGGGTTCAACCGATCTTCGCGCGTTGGCGCGTTTCCTCAGGGCGCTCTCAACCACACCCGGCACGCCCCCTTTTGCGCCGGAATGACAATTGCGCGCGGCAGTTCAGCCCCAGCGCCGCATCTCCCGAGCGATTGCGCCTCGTCCAAATCGATCGAAACGTAACGGCCGACCGTCACCTTCACGCGGTCCGGCTCGGTTGGATTCGATGGCTCGGCATTGGTGATGACGGTCGCCTGTCCGTCTTCCGACCATCGCGAGTCCTTGTCGCCTCGGGACGAGTCGATGGTGCAGGTGTAAGCAGGAGCGCCGCCGAGACCGCACCAAATCACGTCGACCTCGACCCGTTTCACAACACGGTCAACGATCGTGACGCGCGCTTGGCCCGAGGCGCAGCGCGCCTTCACTTCAAAGTCGCAGGTACGAGACTCTTGGGCGCTCGCGATGGAGGCGGTCATTGCCGCTAGAACAAAAGCTGCGGTAAATGGCTTCATCGGCGCTGGAAAGGTTAGCTCGCCTTGATGTTAGAGCCTCCTTGCAGCCTTTCCTAGATCCTGTTGCGGCTCGGACATATCTACGATTAGCGCCAATTCTTCTCTCAGGCGCTATGCATCCGCGTACTTAGGGCGGCACGCCGATCGGCCAAGCGCTCTTCTCACGCCTCGCGCGCTGGGCCGCGGTCCGCGCCGGGGCTTCGTCCCGAGGCCGCCATCCCCAATCGGCCGAGGTAATGCGCCCAGCCCTTGTTGTGACT
>JASLHV010000530.1 GCA_030153205.1 Roseiarcus sp.
GGAAGCGATTCTTCGACTCTGTCGAGCTTTAATAGCGCGTTGCCGATATTGAGCGCCGCTTCGGCGAAATCCGGCTTCAGCCGGAGCGCTTCGCGCGCCGCGGCGAGCGATTCCTCCATGCGGCCAAGCTCCCGCATTGCGCCCGCGCGCCCGTTCCAATTGTCGGCGTCAGCCGGCGCAAGCGCAATCGCTTGGTCGAAGGCGGCGCCCGCTTCCTCGAACCGATCGAGATCGAAAAGCAGCTTGCCGATGTTGGACCAAGCGACGGTGAAATTCGCTTTGAGCTGCAAGGCGCGTTCATAGAAGCGCAGAGCCGCGTCGGTCTTACCCTGTTCGCGCAGGATAAAAGCGCCCATGCACAAAGCCTCGGGGAAGTCCGGCCGCTCGCGCAGGGCGGCGTCGAGCGCTGCGATCGCTTCCTGCTTGCGTCCGACTTGCCACAGCGCCGCGCCATGCGCGTAGAGGGCGTCAGCTTTAGGATGCGCCGCGCCGGTCATTTTAGCCGCCCCTTCAATACGAAGAGGCGCGCGTCGAGGGCACAAAGGATCGGCGAAGGCGTCAAAGCGGCGTCATTCGTTGGCGAGGCCATGGGGCCTCGCACGGCTCGCTCAAAGAACAACGTCTGGCTTGCGCGGAACTGGCGGTTCGACGCGACTGAAGGTCAGCCGCCGAGGTTGAACCTTTGCATGCTCTGCAACAGGCTGTTGCTGAACAAGAGGGTAGGGGAGTTTCTCGAACTATTCAGCGCCGCGCTGATGGCCTGACCGTTGGATGTGATCACGCCGGCCAGGATCGAGGAAGCTGCGGAAGTATTCGAGGAATTGTTATTGCCGCCGGTCACGGTCAGCGTCGAAGTCGCGCCGGACGTCGGGCCATAGTCGAGATCGTACATGGCGGTGAAGCGCTCGACCAATTGCGTGAGCTTCTTAGGGTCCTGCAAATCGGACAACGGCATGAGTTTCGAAATCTGCGTCGCCTCGGCGTCGATATTGCTGCCCGGCGTCTCGGCTGGCAGTCCGAAGATCGTCTGGACCACTTCCAGGAGGTTCTTGTCGGCGAGAATTCCGTAAGCGCTGCTCACCGTCGGCGCGACGCGTTGGAAATAGAGCGCAAGCTGCACGCCGGGGTCCTGCTGACCCTGGTCGCTCTCGAGCTGTTGCTGGACATAATTGCTGGTCGTGGTCTGGACAGCGCTCGCGGTCGCGATGGAGGCTGCGCCGTCGTCGGCGAAATTGAAAGCCGCCGCGAAAGCCTGCCATTGGCCGCCCAAAGTATTGGCGAGGCTCTTGGGATTGGCGACCCCGCCCTGGAGCACTTGGGTGATCAAGGCTTTCGCATTGATTTGGTCGCCCAGGCCATAGGCGTCGAGCGCATAGGACAAGAGACGGTAATTGCCGACGAATTGCTGAACCGACGTGACGTTGCCGATATTGGCCTCGTAATAGGCGGTCGCCGTTTTCACCGCCGGTTCGTTGGCGGTCATGGTCTGATAACGCGAAAGCGCGTTTTCGACCTGAAGATAGGCGCCGGTGGTCGTCGTCACTTGTCTATTGACCCGTCTCTCGAGGTCGCAGCAAAGGTTTCTCCTGAGTCGCGAGACTCAGGAGCAGGCGTGCCAGCATTACCCGGAGATCGTTATCGACTTCTTAAGATTTGGCCGACGGCGCCTCACTGAGCCTTCGACGCCTTGCGCCCAAGCTCGGCGAGATAGGTCCAACTGTAAATCCCGGTCGCATGGCCATCGTCGAAGGTCGGGCGGATTGCATAATTGCCGACCGCCTCGATCGCCGTGATCCGCGCCTGGCGCTCGCCAATCAGCGTTTCACGTTCGGCGTCGGTCAGGCGCTTGGCCTCGACGCTCGGCGTCATTTTGCGCAGGTAGGGGCTTGGTATTGAAAAGGCTTCGCCGGAGTCGAACGCGATGGTGAGCAATCGCCCTTCGTCCGTCAGGCGAATTTCGGTCGGCCAAGGCTCAGCTTTGTCCTGTGTCATCAGGCGTTCTCTCGGGCGCGCGGCCTGCAATGGGATGGCCAAGATTTCTCGGCTATGATTAACGCTCTCGTCACGCCCGAGGAAACTTTCGATGCATGCGGCCGATACATTCTTCGACGGGCTGGCGATTTGGGCGGTTTTCGCCTTCCTCCTGGCGCTCGCCTTCATCGGCCTTCAATTCAGCTCTCGAGCTTCGCGGCTCGAAGGCAAACTCGATCTTGTTCTTCGCAACATGGGCGTACCTTATCCGCCGCCGCCATCCCCCGCGGTTCAGGGTTTGGCCCGGCAGCGCCAGAAAGTCGCGGCGATCGCGCTTTATCGCAAAGAGACAGGCGTGGACCTGAAGACGGCCAAGCAGGCGGTCGAAGACTGGTTGAAGACCCATTGAGCCGTCGTACCTGCCTATTTTCTCAGCCAATGACGATCTTCGGCGCGGCTCTCTGCGGCTTGCCCTCGAGATGGGCGATCACGCTTCTGGCAATGGCGCGATAGCTCTGCGCATGGGCGCCGTCCGGTTCGGCGGCGACGATCGGCTTGCCGTTGTCGGAGGTCTCGCGGATCGCC
>JASLHV010000532.1 GCA_030153205.1 Roseiarcus sp.
AGCGCCGCCGCATCGCCTTCTCGAAACCAATCGAGACGACGAGCTTGGATTTCATCTGAGGCGTGAGAATATTCAACATGACGACTTAAGGGCCCCTGGCCAAGCGATAGACTCAACTTGCGGTTCGGGCAAGGTTAACGGTGCCGCAAAAATTGCGACTCAACCCACGGCTTTTTTTGTCCGAAACGGCTTGGCGTAGGCCCAAATACGGCGCGCGACGCCGTTTTTGACGCGGGTTATTTCATTCAGTGCGCGGCCGGCCTTTCGCGCCATCGGCGAAGGCGGCTGCAAAATCGCGGCGGCGATTTTCGCCGTATCTGCTTCGAGACGCGCCCATGCGTCGTCGAGATCGCCGACATGCATCTTGATCGCTTTGGCGAAAAAAGAGCGGTGGAGCGCATCGACAAAACGCGGATTGCCATAGGCGAAACGGCGGACCTTCGGGATGCTTGCGTACCGGCTGCGGCGCAAAGAGTAGCTGTAGAGCGCGTCGCGCGGCGTGAAAGAGCAGAAGTGGAGATTGTCCGAATCAGTCTCGAGATGAACATCGTCCCAATTCGACAGGCCTTCCGAGACAAATGTTCCGTCGATCGCCTGGGTCTTCAAAACTTCCATGCTCTCGATTCGCGAAAAATCGACCATGATCGGGTGGGGATGAAAGCACTACGAGAGGAGACCTTTGTCGCCGACGCGCCAGCAGCAAATCGACGGCCATTCCGTGAACTGATCGGAGTCGAAATAAAGCGACCGGGTTAGGGGATGGAGATGCTCGAAGGTGAAAGCGACGAGCTCCCGCGCCGAGACCGGATCGCCTTGTTGCAGCCGCCGCGCGAAGGCCGGCGCCGAAGTCTCTTGAACGATTCTGTGCCCCGGGTACATAACGGCGCTCTTGCCTAGCTCGGCGAGCTTGCCGATGTGCGCCAAGGATCCGTCCGAAAAGGCGATGTCCGGACAGGCGACGATCGCGCGCGCGCCGACTTTCCTTGCCTCCTCCCCGCCATGACGATGCGCCTCGGACATGGCGAGATAGGGATGGCGCGCGGCCTCCGGATTGAAATGCACGAATTCCACGGCCGCTATTTCGGCCAATTTCGCCACCGACGGCGCGGCGCGGATTCTCGCCTCTTCGCTTTGCCGCGTGAAGAAAATGACCTTGCACTCATGGCGCGCGGCAAGCGCGGGAAGATTATTCGGGAAAAGCATGCTGGGAATGGTGAGGTTCACCATCGGATCGATGTAGGAATCCCCCCACACCGCCAAAAAAACATGAAATTTCAACATGGGAAGGTCCGGCCTCGGCCGCGAAGATCGCAAGCCGAGGGGTTCTAACCCTCAACCGAAGCCTCGGGCAAGGGCGACGGCCGAGCGCAGCGACCGGCTTTAGCAAGTACCTCGTTCGGCGCCCGGCTTCGCGTTTTGCGTCGGAGGCTTTGAGTGATATTTTGCCGGAGTTTCCCAAAGGCATGCGGGCCGCGAATGGGGTTCTGCGGCGACGCGATCAAGGTCGATGTCTTCGCCGAGCGTTTCGACCATCCCCGAGAGATAAATGACGATCGGCGAGAAGCTTCCGGGACTAAATGGCTTACGCGGACTCGCCGCTCTCGGCGTGACGCTTCATCATTTTGAGCAGATCAGATCGGTCTACGGCCTTCCCAGCCTATGGCATGTCGGCTTGGTGCTGAGGCTTGGCGGCATTTGCGTCACCTTGTTCTTCGTTTTGAGCGGGTTCTTGATCACGTTTCTCCTACTGAGAGAGCGTGAAACGCGGAACGATATCTCGGTTCGAAGTTTTTATATGCGGCGCATCCTTCGCGTGTGGCCGCTTTATTTTTTCACGACGGCGCTCGGTTTCTTCGTTCTACCTTTCATCCCAGCCTATACGCTGCCCGATTTCGCGCCGGTCGTCGACGCGGATTATTGGCGCAAATTTGCATTTTACATGACCTTCATGCCGCATGTGGAGCTGTGGTTCTACCCTTCGGTGAACTATGCCGGCGTGCTTTGGTCGGTGGGCGTCGAAGAATGGTTTTACCTCGGATGGCCATGGCTGGTTCTCTGGGCGCGTACTCGGCTATGGCTCATGCTTATCGCGATCGCGGCGTTCTTTCTTGCCGGCCGACATATTTATACGGAGGGCATTGGCTACGATTTCTTCGGCCTTGTTCGTTTCGATTGTATGGCGATCGGCGCTCTGGGCGCTGTACTCGCGACGAGCCGGTCGAAGCTCATCGAAGCGACCTTAAAAAAGACATTCTCGACGACCGGTCAGATCGTCGCGCTGGCGGCGGTCCTGATTTCCGTGGCTTTCATTCTTTTCATGGGATCGGTGCCATCGGCAGGGCAAACCTTGTTTTCATTCTACTTTCTGTGGCTCATCCTCAATCTGGCCGTTAATCCCTCGCCTCTCTTCAACCTCGAGTTTCGCGCCTTCGAATATTTGGGAAAGATTTCATACGGCATGTATTGCTTGAATTGGGTCGCTCTAATCAGCGCGTTGCTCATTCTGAAATATCTCGGTTTCAACCTATCCAGTTGGACCGCGCATGGGCTTCATCTCCTGTTCGCTGTCGCGGTGACGATTGCGATCGCGACCCTGTCCTATCGCTTCATCGAGAAGCCGTTTCTGACCTGGAAGACGCGATCTTTTTCCGCGACCGAGCCGCGCATTCTTCGGCATTCCGCCGCAGAGAAGAGCCGAGCGGTCGAGGCCCTGCCGACCTAGTCTGAGGCGACCACTCGCATGTTCGGCAGGGGGATGACGAAAACGCCGCCGTTCTCGACATAGTCCGCGTTGCGGCGGAGAATCGGCTCGGCATAGATCCAGGCGAGGATTACGACAATGTCAGGCTTGTGCGCCGCCAATTCGGAAGACGGCAGTACCGGGATATGCGCGCCCGGACTGTACGTTCCTTGTTTCAGGGAATTGTCGTCGACGATGAATTTGATCCGATTCTCGAGTTCGAAATGATAGAGAAGCGTCGTGGTCGTCGTGGAGGCGCC
>JASLHV010000540.1 GCA_030153205.1 Roseiarcus sp.
GCAAGGCCGGCGCCGACAATGATGACATCTGCGTCGTAAGCCACATTTCCCCCTTGTCGCGCGCAAATTTCCCATGAGCCGGCGCATAATTCCAGGGGCAAATCCAAAACCAGTCACAAAAGACCGAGCTCTGTCGTCTTAAGGGCGCCGGGTCAAACGCCAGGGTGCGGCTCCTGCGAGAGCGGGAGCCAAGCAGCAGGAATGACAGGCGGCGGAAACGACGGAGAATTCCTGTGCGTGCGCTCCTCAGCCTTTTGGGCCTTATCAATCTGGCGAATGGTCTCACCATGATCGCCGCGCCGCATTTCTGGTACGAATCGACGCCCGGCGTCATAGCCAGCGGGCCGATGAACCACCATTTCATCGTCGACATTGGCCTTGCTTTTCTCGCCAGCGGCGCTGGCATGCTTGCCGGTTTGCGCCAAGGGCGGACGGCGGCGATCTTGGCGCTGGCTGGCGCGACCTGGCCGGCGCTGCATGCTTTCTTCCACATCGTCGAATGGCTGACCAACGGTTTCCCGCGCGATCCGACCGTCGCGGCGACCGAAGTCGTCGGCGTCGTCTTCGTCAGCTTTTTGGGATTGGCGCTCGCGGCTTTGCGAGCGCGAGAAGAAGGAGCACTGTGATGTTCAAATCCTACCTGCACGGCAAAATCAAGGCGATAGAACGCGTCTTCGGCTATGATGCGACCTACCTCCACGAAATGCTCGATGCTTCGACGCCGGCTTTCATGAAATTCGGTCTGTTTCAGGCAATGGCGAACCATCGCGACAGCGTCCCCAAGCAAGCTTGGTACGCCGCCAAGCTCGCTGCCGTGATGAGCGAAGACTGCGGCCCTTGTTCGCAGCTTATCGTCGATATGGCGCTGAAAGCGGGCGTCGAGGCCAAAATCCTCGCGGCTTTGGCGCGGGGCGACTTTCATCACGCGGGCGCGGATGCGACGCTGGGCTATCTCTATGGTCAGGCCGTCGCGACCAATTCACCCGATACGGTCAAGCTGTCGATCGACGCCGAGGCGAAATACGGCAAGCGCGGCCACGTCTCGCTAGCGCTTGCGGTGGCGAGCGCGCGGGTCTATCCGACCTTGAAGCGCGGACTTGGCCATGGCGCGTCTTGTCAGAAACTCGTGGTCGCCGACCATGTGATCGCGGTAAGGAAAGCGGCATGAAGGGCGACGTTGCGATTTTCGAACGCCATCGCGCGCGGCTCCTCAATATCGGCTACCGCATGCTGGGCGAAATGTCGGCGGCGGAGGACGTCGTGCAGGAGACGTGGCTGCGCTGGCGCATGGCGGAGACCGACGATATCCGCGATCCCCGCGCTTGGCTGTCGACCGCGACAGTGCGTCTGTCGCTCGACGCCTTACGCGCCGCGCGGACGCGGCGCGAGACGTACGTCGGCCCCTGGCTGCCGGAGCCGATCCTGCCGGAGGATATGCGCGCCTTCGCCGCCGATGCGCCGGCCGAACATGCCGAACTCGCTTCGGACCTCTCGCTGGCCCTGATGCATGTGCTGGAGCGGCTTTCACCCGAAGAACGCGCCGCGTTGATCCTGCATGACGCTTTCGATTTCGGCTATGACGAGATCGCCGCAACGCTCGGCAAGGCCGAGCCGGCGTGCCGCAAACTCGTCAGCCGGGCGCGCGACCGCGTGAAAACCGACCGGCCGCGCTTCACTGCCTCGAGCGACCAACACCGCGATCTGCTGGCGCGATTCGCGAAAGCCGCGACGGGCGCCGACGCGAAGGAGCTGGCGATGCTGTTTGCGCCCGACGCCATCGCCTATACCGACGGCGGCGGTCGCGTCACCGCGGCGCTCAATCCGATCTATGGCGCCGAAAAAGTGGTGCGTTTTGTCGTGGGCGTCGCCTCGAAACTCGAGCTCGGCTCTTCGCTGCGCTGGACCGCGACGGAGATCAATGGCCGACCGGCGATGATCAGCATCGCTGAAGGCGATCCGATGACCGCGATTACGATCGAGAGCGATGGCGAGCGGATTACGGCGATCTACGTGCAGAGGAATCCGGATAAGCTGGTGAGGCTGTCGCAGGCGCTGGGGATGAGTATTACCTCTTCGTGAAACCGCGACGCCTCAGCCCTTCACTTCGACGAACCGCAACCCTTCACAAAGCGCCGCCGCGTGCCGCAAGGCGGCGCCGGTTGCCGCGGCCATCTGTGGCAAGACGAGCCATTCCAATGTCCAGGCGGCGCCGGAGCGTTCGTTTTCGTGCGCCAACGCCTGGTGCTCCGTCCCGAGGAGACCGGCGTTGAAACGCGCCAAGGCGACGAGGACTTCCGCGCGAACGGGATTGGACTTGTGCGGCATGGCGGAGGAGCCGCCGCCTTCGGCGAGTTTTATTTCACCGATTTCGTTCTGCGCCATCAGCGCAATGTCTTGTCCGATCTTGCCGAGCGCGCCTGAAACGAGGGACAGCCAGGCGGCGAATTCGGACAGCGAATCGCGCTCAGCGTGCCAGCAAGGCCCATCCTTCAGTTCGAGCCGCCGCGCGAGTTCCGTGGCGATGCGATCGCCCTTGCCGTCGAGACCGCCGCGCGCGCCGACGGCGCCGCCGAATTGTACGACGAGCAGGCGCGGCGTCAGGGCGCGCAAGCGATCGACATGCCGTTCGAGCGGTTCGCGCCACGCGCGCAATTTGTCCGCGGCGCGGATCGGCAAAGCGCGCTGCATGCGCGTGCGGCCCATTAACGGAACGGCGCCCTGATCGGCTTCGAGACGATGCAACGAGGCGATGAGCGATTCGAGGCGCCCATCGAACAAAGCGACAATCGTCTTGAGTCTGAGGACGAGGCTCGTGTCGATGACGTCCTGACTGGTCGCGCCGCGATGAACCTCGGCAGCATGCGGCGCACCGACCGCAGCGCGCAGCAGTTTGACGAGTTCCGGGGCGACGACGCCGTCGCGCGCCGTTCCTTTGGCGAGGGCGGTGAGATCTGGCGAGAAACTCCCGCAGACCGAAGCGATCCGCTGAGCGGCTTCGGCCGGGACGAGTCCGACCGACGCTTCCGCTTCGGCCAGCGCGGCTTCGAAAGCGAGCATCGCTTTGACGTCAGCTTCTACGGAGAAAGCCGCAGCGACTTCGTCGTCGCCGACGAGCGCGGAGAGGATCGGATGATCGAAAGCGGAGATCGGCACCGGCGTCCTATTCTCAAAGGGAGCAGGAATTAGGTACATTATACTTAGCGCAGCGCCTTACCCTCATCCGGCGTTACGCGCCCCTTCTCCCGCAGGCGGGAGAAGGGGGTTTCGCGCGCCTATCTCAAAGTGTCGGCGCAAATGAAGGCCGCTGCGCTCGCCTCTCCCACTCACGGAAGAGGGTTGGGTGAGGGTGATCCTCTGACTCTCACGTTCCACCTTTAAATATCGAAAAACACCGTCTCATCGTCGCCCTGGAGACGGATGTCGAATGTGTATGTGACTTTGCCGCCTTTCTCGCTACGTGCGGCAAGCAGGGTCTTGACGCGCCCCTGATGCTCCAACCGGGCCAATACCGGGCACTTCGCATTGGCCTCGGCTTCGTCCGAAAAGTACATCCGCGTGTGCAGGCCAAGGTTGATGCCGCGAGCGATGATCCAGAACGTCACATGCGGCGCCATTGGGCGCCCGTCGACGAATGGAACCGGGCCCGGCTTGATCGTCTCGAAACGGTACTCGCCCGTTTTCACATCCGTCGGCTGGCGGCCGAAGCCGGTAAAATTCGGATCAGCCTTGCCGCGCCTTTCCTGCGGGCTGTTGTAGAGCCCGGCCG
>JASLHV010000024.1 GCA_030153205.1 Roseiarcus sp.
GATCCATCGCCTCAATCCAGCGGTCGAGGAAATCCTTTATCCCGCGATGGAGGATTTCCAGCTCGATCTCATCATCGGCGCCGGGCCCGCCGCGCGATCGGTGAAGATCGATCTCGCCCATTTCACCTTGATTGGCGCGACGACCCGCGCTGGCCTTTTGACGACGCCGCTGCGCGACCGTTTCGGCATTCCGGTACGGCTGAATTTTTATACGGTCGCCGAGCTCGAAAGCATCGTCGTGCGTGGCGCGCGGGTGATCGGCCTGTCGCTCGCCGCCGACGGCGCCAACGAGATTGCGCGCCGCGCCCGCGGCACGCCGCGCATCGCCGGCCGCCTCCTGCGCCGCGTCCGCGATTTCGCCGTGGTCGAGGGCGCAGACACGGTCGACCGTAAGATCGCCGATGGCGCGCTGCGGCTGCTCGATGTCGACGCCAGCGGCCTCGACCAGATGGACCGGCGCTACCTCGAGACGATCGCGCTCGGTTTCGGCGGCGGCCCTGTCGGCGTCGAGACGATCGCGGCGGCGTTGTCGGAACCGCGCGACGCGATCGAAGAAATCATCGAGCCTTATCTGATTCAGCAAGCCTTCGTGCAGCGTACCCCGCGCGGACGCGTGCTGACCGCCGCGGCCTTCAGACATCTCGGCCTGAAGGAGCCCGCGCGTGAGACTTTGCAGGCTGGATTGTTCGAGGAGGATTGACGCTTAACAATCGACTCAGCGGCTTCCCCTCACCCCTTCGGCACGCGCGAGGCCGTTGCGACGCGCGAACCACCCCTTCGCCCGCTTGCGGGAGAAGGGGGCCCGAAGGGCCGGATGAGGGTAAGCCCCTGCGGGGGCGGTACTTATTCACAAGGACCGATTTTTGCCGACTCTGTTTCGTCTCATCCTTATTATCGCTGTTATGGCCGGCCTCGTTTACGGCGGCATGATTGCGCTCGTCACTTACGTACACGTCCAGCCGCGCGAAATGACGCAGACCGTTCCAGCCTCCAAGCTGGAGAACAAGCAATGACCGCCGCGCCCTCCCGTCTCATCCAGAGCTTTCTCGACGCGATCGCGTCCGAGCGTGCGGCGAGCGCCAATACGATCGCCGCGTACCGGCGCGATTTGACCGACTATGTCGATTTTCTCGCCGCAGCCGGCGCCGATCCCTTGAACGCTTCCAGCGATCAGGCGCGGAGCTTTCTCACCCATCGCGCGGAAGCGGGATTGAAAGCCTCGTCCTTGGCGCGGCAACTTTCCGCTGTCCGCCAATTCCACAAGCATCTCTATCTCGAAGGGCGACGAACGGACGATCCGACAACGGCGATAGAGGGGCCGCGCCGCAACCGTCCGGTTCCGAAAGTCCTGAGCGTCGCCGACGTCGATCGCTTGCTGCGCGTCGCGCATGAAGGGCTCGACAATGCCGAACGCCCGCCGGGCGAACGCTTGCGGGCGATCCGCATGGCCTGCCTGATCGAGCTTCTCTACGCTTCGGGCCTGCGTGTCTCGGAACTGCTCAGCCTGCCGAAATCCGCCGCCAAGACGCGCCAACCCTTGATTGCGGTACGTGGCAAAGGCGGCAAGGAGCGTCTCGTCCCGATTTCCGAGCCGGCGCGCGCGGCCGTCCAACGCTATCGCGAGGCGCTGGAAGCGCAGGCGCCGGGACTCGCCAAGAGCCCCTGGCTCTTCCCCGCCGACAGCGAGAGCGGCCATCTCACCCGCCAGGCTTTCGGCCGCGACCTCAAAGTCGCGGCGGCGGCGGCCGGCCTCTCCGCCGCGCAGATCAGCCCCCACGCGCTCCGCCATGCCTTCGCCAGCCATCTCCTGCAAAACGGCGCCGATCTTCGTGTCGTACAGGACCTGCTCGGCCATGCCGATATTTCGACGACCCAGATCTATACGCACGTACTCGACGAACGCGCCAAGGCGATGGTGCGGGATCTGCATCCGCTGGGAGACGAGTGAGCTGACGTCTATGTATCTCCTCGACAGAAATCTTTGCGACCCTTTCATATCGATCGCGTTGTCCTCGCGCCATTCGAAGGCGGCGGCGCCGCGAAAGCGCGATTAGGAAAATCCTTGGATCGCAAGGAAATGCGCAAATGAAGCTCAGAAAATCCCTATGTTTTCAAACGCTCTTAGACGAGCCGACCAAGCTTTTCCAAATTTTTTCTTGGCCGTTTTGAGCGATTTCAATGTGTTAGCGGGGAAAAAAATTGGAGAATGCGCTCATCAAAAATTCGTACCGGACATAGCGCTTAGAGCGCATCGCCGAGGAGAGTATAAGCGAGATTCTCCCCGGAGAGAAGAAATTGTTGCTCAGCCGCTCGCGCGCGCGGCAATTGACTCGATCGCCCCGCCCGGTCCTTAAAAGCAACCTCGGACCAACCAGGGCGCGGCGATATGGGCGTTCAACCCGACTTCGACTCGATCGGTCTTTTCGATGCACGGCGTGTCGCCTTTTTCGACAGTATCGCGCATTTGCGTCCACGCCTGCATCGCTATTGCGCGCGCATGACCGGCTCGACGCTCGATGGCGAAGACGTCGTGCAGGAAGCCTTGTTTGAGGCCTACCAAAAGCTCGGGACTTTCGACGACGGCCGGAAACTCGATCCCTGGCTGTTTCGCATCGCTCATAATCGCTGCATCGACTTCTTGCGGCGAAAGAACGCACGGATGGAAGCGGAAGCCGAGGCTGCGGCGCCGGATTGGACTCCAGCCTCCGACCCGCCGGGGCGCGGCGTCGAACGGGCCGTCGAGCGGTTGGTGATCCACCTGCCGCCCAAGGAGCGCGCCTGCGTACTGCTGAAGGACATTTTCGACTATTCGCTCGAGGAGATCGCCGATCTCGTCGAGTCGACCGTCGGGGGCGTGAAGGCGGCGCTGAACCGCGGCCGCGCCAAGCTCGCGGCGCTGCCGGATTCGCCGCTGCCGGCGCCCGCGCCGCAAGCGCCGGAATTGCTGCGACTCTATGTTGAGCGCTTCAACCGGCGCGATTGGGAGGGCGTGCGCGAACTCGCCAGCGCAGACGCCCGCTTGCGCGTCGCTGATTGTTTCTCGGGCCGTCTCGCCGATTCGCCCTACTTCATCGAATACGATCGCCCCATCATCCCCTGGCGCATGGCGCTCGCCGCCATCGACGGCGAAACCGCCATCATCATATTGCGCGACGACGGCGAGACGCCGACGCCTTACGCCGCGATTCGGATCGGCGTCGCGGGCGAAAAGATTTCCCACATTGTCGATTACATCAAGTGCCCGTGGATTGTGCAGACGGCCCAGTCGATCGAGATGGCGAAAATATAAAACGCGGGCCCCGCGTATCCTGGCGGGCTCGGCAACCGTAATGGGGGCGCAACCAACCCGAGGTTTCGCTCATGACGCTCAAGACTTATTCCGGAAGCTGCCATTGCGGCGCGGTCCGCTTCGAGGCCGACCTCGACCTCTCCCAGGGCACGATCAAGTGCAATTGCACCAGTTGCACGAAGGCGCGCTCCTGGCTCGCCGTGGCGCCGGCCAGTCGTTTTCGTCTCACCGCCGGTCGGGAATTCCAGGCCGACTATCAATGGACGCCGCCGGGGCGCGCGGCCCCGACAATCGAATTTCACTTCTGCAAACATTGCGGCATCCGCACGCCCGGCAAAGGCGAACTCGAAGCCATGGGCGGCGTCTTTTACGCCGTTCAAATTCCCTTGCTCGACGGCGTCGATCCCGACGAACTCGCGGCCGCGCCAATCAACTACCTCGACGGCCGCCATGATCGCTTCGACAGGGCCCCAGCGGAGACAAGGTTCCTTTGAGGGCGACTGAGCCGCCAAATGGTTTCCGAGCCCGCGAGATAAGCGGGCGCGGAGACCAAACGCCGTCATTGCGGGGAGGAACCGACGAGCCATCCAGGAGCCTCCGGCGCGAACACTCGGCTCAAGCGCTTGCGAGCGCCGCGCTGGTTCAGCGCCACGTCTTGTCGCTCTGCCATGCAAACAATGAAGAAATCCGCCGCGACGAAAGGTTTATACGTACTGAGCCAGAACGCGGATGCAGCCCTCATTACGACGACGCGGTACGATCCAACGTGGCG
>JASLHV010000125.1 GCA_030153205.1 Roseiarcus sp.
CCATTGAAATTGCTCAAAACGGCCAAAGAAAAATTTGGAAATATTTGGAGAAAGCTTGTTGGTCGCTCGGCGGCGCAATTGATAAGAAAGGGATTTTTCCGTCATGAAATTTGGCCGAACGGCGATCCAAGGATTTTCCAATTTTTTTGCCTCGCTGTCGGCCAAGCCAACGCGGCTACGAGCCTTTCGCGTCTTTGGCCGCATAGTGCGCGTCGATCATTTCGCGCAACCATCGCCAACCCGTCTGTTCTCTTGGCCCGGCGGTCTTCTCGACCGCGATCGCCAATTGCGCGATCTCGCTCTCGATCTTTTCGCGCGGCAAAATATGGAGGCGGCTCGCGAGAATCGCCGCTTCGATCACAGCGGCCTGCGCGCGATTGAAGCCATGGTACGGAGCGTGCGCGACATGCCGCACGACCTCGCAATGAAACCGTGGCCGCAGCTCATCCTCGGTGACTCTGACAACCCGCAACGTGACATGCGACAGGCAATCGGCAAGACGCGGAGCCGGGCTTTCCTCGCACGGAACCGTCGCCCAATCTCGCCGTCCGGTGAGACAACCGGCAAAGACGCGTACGTCGTCGGTGTGGTTCGCCACAGCGAAAGGTACAACACGCAAATTGTCGAGGGTTCGCGAGGGGCGAAAAGGCGCGATGATCATCTCTTCGCCATCCTCGATCAGGCCGAGCGGCGTGATGTGAACGCGCCCGTCGCCGTCGACCGTCGTCACGATCGATTCGCGGATCATCGGCAAAGGTCAATCCTCCGCGGCGGCGCGCAACGTGTGCCCCGCCTGTTTCAATCGCGTGAGATCTTCAGAATCGCGAGCGCAGGCGACGCCCCAGTCGAGCGGTTCATCCTGCGCGTAACGCTTGCCGAGCCTCCAGGCTGTCTCCGCCTTGGTCAATTCCGCGCCGAGATAAAAAGCGTGCGGGGCGTTTGTCCCGACATTCAGCGCAGGGAAAAGCGAAAAGGCGTCTCGCGCGACGTGATGCCCCGCGCGATTATAGACATGGAGGCCATCTTCGGCGGTTTCGATCCGAAAATTCAGATCTTTCACCTCGGCCGCCAATTCCGCGATTTCATCGGGCGAATTTGGAAACGGCTTTCGATCGTGCAATTGCAGCAGCGCTCGCGAATAGTCTCTCGGCAAGCTGGAATCTTCGCGCGCCGCATAAAGAATTCGCCGCGCAACGTCATGCTCCTCGATGGTGCGCCGCGTATGTGGACTGACTTGTACCGTGAGGACATTGCGTATGCGCAATTCGGAACACACGCCGAGCAGCATCGCGGTCACGCCTCCCGAATCGGCGTCTGTCAATTCGGTAAGATTGCCCGTTCCCATGAGGATTTCCGCATCCGGCAGCCGTCGGCGCAATTCGATATAGCGCGCCAGAGACGCCGAAAAGCCGAAATGGATGGGATCGAGGATTGGGTCCAGAATACAGGCGATCCCGAGGCGCGCGGCGCGTTCGGCGAGTTGCGTCAAGGAGTCGAGATCGCCGTGTTGGGCCGGGACCAGTACCGGGGTTGCGCCCGATTCGAGGGCGAGGTCGAACCAATCCTCCTTGAGGCTCAGGAGAAAATCGGCGCCGGCGCGAGCGCCGCGCGCGAGTTCGTCCCTCTCGGCGGAATCGACGCTGACGCGAAAGCCGGCGCTTTTCAGCGCCTTTACGCTGTCTTCAAGATGAGCGAAGGGCGAGTCCGGCAGGCACCCGAGGTCGATCACATCGGCGCCGGCGGCCGCCATCGCCGTGGCCTTAGCGACGATCTTGTCGACGGGAAGCGCCGCGGCGTCCACGATCTCGGAGAAAATGCGAATGTCGTATCGACTCAAGTCCATCTCCCGAGCGCGCCCGCCAAGATAGGCGGGAAGGTCCTTCAACTCATCGGGGCCCCTGACGAAAGGTACGCCGAACTCTTCGGACAAAGCGCCAAGGTCCGCCCGGCAACGGCCGGGGACGACCACGCGCGAGGCGGTGAGCGGCCGTGGCAGGCGTCGGGTGATAATCGCCTGCGTCATCAACGCCGCGACCTTTACGCCGATGTCGACGATCGACCAATCAAGATCGGATTGCTGCAAGCTCTGTAAGACGCGCTCCAATCGCGGCCGCGCGAGATGGCCGGTGAGGAACAGCACCTTCTCAGTCATGCGCCGCGAGCTCTTGCCGGCGCCGCGCGATAAGCCGGACGAGGTCTTCGAGAGTTTCGGCGACGTTCGTCCCCTCGAATTCCTTCAACAATTGCGTATTGGCGAGATCGATCTTGCGTGGATAAACCTTCACCATGCCCTTGGGCGCTTCGGTCTCCATCTCCGGCGCCGTGTCGCAGGCGAAGACGATGGCGGGCACGCGACATTTGCCGGCTTGAGCGAAAACATTGGTCGTCAACGTATCAGAGACGCCAAGCACGCATTTGGCGACAGTATTCGAAGTCGCCGGCGCGACAACCAGCGTATGATAGAAGGCGTAGTAGAATTGCCCGACCGGCGCGGCGCTCGCCGTAGTGTCGCGGAAGATTCTCGCGTTCGGCGACAAGAGCTTCTGCTTGTACATGCGAAGCACTTCGCCGGCGGCTCGGCTGACGAAGATATCGACGTGTTCGAGCTCGCGGATCAGCTCGAGACATTCCTTGAAAAAATGCCCGGATCCGGTCAGGGCCCAAGCCCAACGCGGCGTCACGACTTTGCCCATGGGACTTAAGCTATCTCATGCGTCCCGGCGCCGCGCAAGGCGAAGCCGGATTGATTGTCTGACCAAGCAATTCATGATCCGTAGGGCCGAGAAAGACGGCCTCAGCGGGTCCCGCTTTCAAGTATCGTGGAAATAGAGGATCGATGATATCGCGCGCAACGAGGCTTTCGAGGTCGACAGGGTCCGCGAAGGGCGCGCCATGTTTGACCAGGGCGACGAGCGTAGCCCCGACCCGACCTGCGAGCCATGCCGCCAAACTGTCCGAGGTCAAATCCCAGCTTGGCTCCAATTCTGACGCCGTCAACGCCAGCTTCGTCGCCATCCAGACCGGCGTTCGTCCAGCGCGCAGCGCAGCACGCAAGTCGCGCAACGAGGCGGCCGGAACAAGCCGAGGCTCGAGACCGCATATGGCGAAACCGAATTGCTCCATGGCCAGCAAAGCCATGTGGTGGGCGGCGCGATCGTTGAAGGCCATCGCCTTTTGCGCGCGCCGAACTTCGTCGGCGAACGGTCCGCCGCCGGGCGTGACGATCACGCGACCGCCGCATTCGGCGAGCGCGGTCAGCCAGGCGCGAAGATGGGGCTGAAGCGCATGGCTGCCGCCAAGCTTGACGACCGCCAGAGCATGCTTCGTGCGCGGGCGTGCTGTCGCCGTGCTATCGCTTCGCGCTCCGCCAGGGAGCATATCGCGACTGTCGTTCCAGCGGAGCATCAACGCCTTCTTGAACGGTTCTTGGTCCGACCAAAGTATCGGCGCCGGGCGCCGCGTCAAATTTAGAAGCAGCGCACTTCCGCTTCAGCCTGGGCGCGCCGGAATTCTCGCATGGCGAGCTTGGCTTGTTCGGTTGAGCGAAATTCCGCCCCGACCGGCCCTGTCACTTGGGACATGGAAATA
>JASLHV010000148.1 GCA_030153205.1 Roseiarcus sp.
CAGCCGATTGGAGGCCATGCGGGCGGCGAGAGCGCCGACATTTGCGCCGACGCGGGCGTAACGCGCCGCGCGCGCCGAAAATCGATTGGCTTCGTCGTCCTGCATCGCCGCGGCCTCGTTCTTTCTTCCTGAAGTCTCAACACGCCGGCGCGGCGCATTCACCATTCCAACAAAGTTCCATTGCGATTGGCTGACAGGACTCCTAAAATTTTAGACGCATTGGACGCGAAGTCCAAGCAGGAGACGTTCGCCATGTCTTCGATTCAGCGTCGTGCTTTCGAGCGCAAGCGCTGCTACCGCAGCGCGCGCTTCATTTATAACCACGGGCGTTGCTCGTTGGATTCGGTGTTGCGCAATATTTCATCGAACGGCGCGCTCGTGCAGGGCGCCGATTTCCGCGACGTGCCGGAAAATTTTGAGCTTGTCATTCCGTCCGTTCAAGGCCTGTCGAACAGACGACGGGCTCGGCGGGTTTGGGCCGCCGGCGAAGCCATGGGCGTCGCATTCCTCGACTAGACGCTCGTCAGGGCCTCAGCGATTTTGCTCAGCGTCCGCGATAGGCGCGGCCTTGAGATCGAGCGCCCGTTGCGCGACCTTCTGAAAAGGCCGCAGGAAAAGATCTTTCAGCGTCGCGAACTCGGCGCTCTCCTCGCCCAGTCCGAAGGCGATCGCCTCGCGCTTGTCGGGGATATAGAGCGTGCCGAAAATCCAGTCCCAAAGAGAAAGGCAGAAGCCGAGATTCTTGCCGTGATGGCGCGGGTTCGTACTGTGATGAATATGGTGATGCGCCGGACTTTGGATGATGTAACCCAGCCAGCCTTTGATCGGCAGCCAGACGTGACTGTGGCGTAGATGAAAGAGCGTTATGAAATAGATGAAGAAGATCACGTTCGTGTCGAGAAGACTTAGAGGCTGCGCCGGCTCGCCAAAGGCATAAACGAGCAGTCCGTACCCGAGGCCGAGCGAGGTCGCGACGAAATTGGTCTGAATAAGATCATCGACCGGATGCGAGCGCGCCGACGTCATTGGCGTTAAAACTTCGGCCGCGTGATGCGTTTTATGAAACTCCCAAAGCAGCGGGATCCGATGCATGATGCGATGGGCCGTCCAATAGCCAAGGTCGAACATCACGACTTGCAGCACCGTGACGATAACGATCAAAAGCCAATGCGGCGCCGTAAGCGGTGGTTGGGCGCCGAAGAGCGATTGCAGGCTGTACGAGACAACGCCCGCCATCGCGCCACTCGACACGACCATGCTACCCAGCATGCCGGCGCGAAGCATGACCATCAGCGGATAATATTGGTAGTCGAGCTTAGCCGAGCGGTGAAGAAAGACGCGGCGCGGCAAGATAAAACGGCGCATCGCCGTCAAGTGGAACGGCCGACGCGCACGAAGCGCGTAAATGGCGACGCAAAACAGAAACGTCACCGCAAGAAAGAAAACGTGAAACGTCGACGGAAAGACGACAAAGCTTTCAAATGGCGCTCTCAACGCGCCGAACAGCTTTTGCCAAAATACGTCCACCCTTCAGCCTCCGGCAAAGGTGGATAAGTCTCACGATCGGGTTAATATTTGCTTGGAACGATGCGCCAAAATCGCCTTCGGCAAAGATTTGGCGCTGCAGTTCGCCCGCAGCGCCTGCGCGCCTCATCCCATATTTTCCAATTCTTCGATCATCCGCTCGATGAGCGAGAGCCCAATGCGCCAGAATGACGGATCGCGCGCGTCGAGGCCGAATGGCGCAAGCAATTCGGCATGGTGCTTGGTCCCGCCGGCGGCGAGCATCGCAAGGTATCTCTCGGCAAAGCCTTCGCGCGCCTTTTCGTAGACGCCATAGAGAGAATTCACCAGGCAATCGCCGAACGCGTAAGCGTAGACGTAGAAAGGCGAATGGATGAAATGGCCGATATAGGCCCAATAAGTCTCATAGCCGGGGCCGAGTTTGATCGCCGGCCCGAGACTTTCGCCCTGAACGCTCATCCATAAAGCGTTGATGTCCTCGGAGGTGAGTTCGCCTTTCTTGCGCTCGGTGTGCAACTTGCGTTCGAACGTATAAAACGCGATCTGACGCACCACCGTATTCAACATATCCTCGACCTTCGCGGCGAGCATGGCCTTGCGCGTCGCCGGATCAGTGGTCGTGGCGAGCAGCGCCCGGAAAGTCAGCATCTCGCCAAAAACCGAAGCGGTCTCGGCGAGTGTCAAAGGCGTCGGCGCCATCAGGGCGCCATTTGGCGCCGCCAACGTCTGATGCACGCCATGGCCCAGTTCGTGAGCGAGTGTCATCACGTCGCGCGGTTTGCCGAGATAATTGACGAGAACGTAAGGATGCGCTGACGGCGTCGTCGGATGCGCGAAAGCGCCCGGCGCCTTGCCGGGCCTGACCGGCGCGTCAATCCAGCCCTCGTCGAAGAATCGCCGCGCAATATCAGCCATGCGCGGCGAAAAGCCGTGATAGGCTTCCAGCACCGTATCCTTCGCCGCCGTCCATGTGAAAGTCCGCTCGGGCGCGTTCGGCAAAGGCGCGTTACGATCCCAGTGATTGAGTTGCTCCTTGCCGAACCAGCGCGCCTTGAGCTTGTAATAGCGATGCGACAAGCGCGGAAAGGAGCTCGTCACCGCCGCGACCAAGGCCTCGACGACCTCCCGTTCGACGCGATTGGAGAGATGACGCGAATCGGCGATGTCCTCGAATTTTCGCCAGCGATCCGAAATCTCCTTGTCCTTCGCGAGCGTGTTGGAAATCAATGTGAAAGTGCGTAAGTTTGCGCCCAGCGTATCGGCGAGGGCGTGAGCCGCGGCCTCGCGTTTGGCCTCGCTCGGATCCTGCATCTTTGCGAGCAAAGGCTCCAGCGTCAGCTCTTCGCCTTCGAATTTGAAACGAAGCGCCGAAATCGTCTCGTCGAACAGACGATTCCAGGCCGCGGCGCCGCTAACCGATTTCTCCAGAAAGAGTTGCTCGATTTCATCGCCGAGT
>JASLHV010000166.1 GCA_030153205.1 Roseiarcus sp.
ACGCGGCCTGGAAGGGCCTGCGCGATCAGGACGATTCGCGTTACCTCGGCCTTTGCCTGCCGCGCGTTCTCGCGCGCGTGCCGTATGGCGCGAAGACCGAGCCGATCGAGGAGTTTGCCTTCGAGGAGGACACCGACGCGCATCAGGGCGAGAAGTACGCCTGGATGAACGCCGCCTATGCGATGGCCGTGAACATCAACCGCGCGTTCAAGGAATACGGCTGGTGCACGCGCATCCGCGGCGTGCAGTCGGGCGGCGAAGTCGTCAACCTGCCGACGCACACGTTCCCGACCGACGACGGCGGCGTCGACCTGAAGTGCCCGACCGAGATTGCGATCACAGATCGTCGCGAGGGTGAACTCTCCAAGTCCGGCCTGATCTCGATCGTACATCGAAAGAACACGGACAAAGCCGCGTTCATCGGCGCGCAATCGGTGTACCGGCCGAAGAAATACGACAAGGTCGAGGCGACGGCCGCCGACAACCTCTCGGCTCGTATTCCCTACATGTTCGCCGTATCGCGCTTCGCTCACTATCTGAAGTGCATGGTGCGCGACAAGATTGGCTCGACGAAGGAGAAGGATCAGCTCGAGAAGTGGTTGAACGAGTGGATCACGCTCTACGTCGACGGCGATCCGAAAAATTCGAGCGAAGAAGTCAAGGCGCGTTTCCCGCTCGCCGCGGCGAAGGTTACCGTCGTCGCCGACGAAGAGAATCCGGGGTACTACAAGGCCAATTTCTATCTTCGTCCGCACTTCCAATTGGAAGGTATGGACATTGGCATGAGCCTCGTTTCGAAGCTACCTGCCGAAAAGAGCTAAGAAAAAAAGTAGGTTGCCCCGCCCTAAAGCGGGGCAACCTCGGACCGTAAGAACAATGCGACGGGTAAGGGCGCCGATGAGAAGCGGCGGAATTTCCCGGCGCGATCTCTATCCCCAATACTGGAGGAATGACAAATGGCAAGAGCAGACTACTTCCTGAAGATCGATGGCCTCGACGGCGAGTCGCAGGACGACAAACATAAGAACGAGATCCACATCGAATCGTTCCATCTTGGCGTCGCCAACCATGGCTCGGGTCACCAGGGCACAGGTTCGGGTTCCGGCAAGGCGATGGTTCATGATCTGCACATGACCAAGCAGACGGACAAAGCCTCGCCGAACCTGTTCATCGCCTGCTGCAATGGCAAGCACTTCAAGGACGCGACGCTTACGGTCAAGAAGGCTGGCGAACATCCGCACGCTTATCTGATTTACAAGATGGACGACGTGCTGATCTCCTCGTTCAACTCGAAGAGCCACCCGGGTGGCGACATCGCTCAGGAGACGCTGTCGCTCAACTTCAGGAAGGTCGAAATGTCCTATGTTCCGCAGAACAAGGACGGCACCGCCGGCGCCAAGATCGTCAAGGCCTACGACGTGGCCGCCAACAAGGCGAGCTGACGCCGCAGCGGCAGCGGCGCGTATGGGGGGCCATGGTTGGGGGCTCCGCTACGCGCCGGCCACGCGACGAGCAACAGGGTCGAGGCGATGGACTTCGATGTCCGCCGCTTCAAATAGTACGAATTCGGACGAGCATACCGTTCTTCTGGGACTCGACGGGAATTGCCGGAAATCCGGCCTTCGCACTGGCGAGATTTTCCATCCCGATTGGGCCCATGCAACCGGCTAAGTCCATTCGGCCAACCTAAAGTCTCGATCTGAGGTTGCGAAGCGCGGTCGCGCAGGACGCCGCTCGACAGAGCTTCGCAATTCTCGAGCGACGATCGAGGGCGGACAAGCGGTCACGCGCCGCACTATGGAGGCTCTCTATGGCCACGGTCGACATGTTCCTGAAGCTCGACGGCATCGACGGCGAGTCGCAGGATGACACGCACAAGAACGAGATTGATATAAAGTCGTTCAGCCTGAACTTGGACAACGCCAGCGTTGGCGGCGGGATGAAGGAATCCAAAGTCCGCATGGGCGACATACGGATTACGTTGCTCGCCAGCAAGGCGTCGCCCAATCTCTTTATCTCTTGCGCCTCCGGGCGTCGTATCGCCACGGCGATGATAACGGTTCGCAAAGCTGGCGAAAAGCCGATCGACTACGAGACGATTAAACTGACGGACGTCCGCGTGTCCTCTTTTTCCAAGGCCGGACAGCACGGCGGCGATCTGACGCTCGAGAATATGACACTGAGTTTCTCGACCATCGAATACACCTACAAGCAGCAAAATAAAGATGGAACGGCCGCCGCCTCAATAACGAAGAGCTACGACGTCAAGGCGAATAGAGTGACTTGAAGGCGACGAACCTTACTCCGATGCATTTGAGCGGGCGCGAACATGGCGATTAACAAGAACGATCGATTGGCGCCGCCTCTGATGTACGCGTTTCGCGCGGCGCATGAGAAGAAGGACGCCAAGGCGCGCGTCGATTTGCGCGACGAGTCCGGAGAGCGCGTCATCGCGGCGAGGCGATTGACGACTCGCTCGCCAATTTCCGAGACCGGCCTTCGCCGTGAAGTCATGGTCGATCTACTGAACCTGTTCAACACGACGAATCTTGCCGCCGCGGACGACCTTTCCAAGGCGCCGGAAGTGCGCGGGTCGATTCTGAACTATGGCTTTCCCGATTTGAGCTGGCGGACGCTTGACGAAAACGGGTTGAGCGAAGTCTCCCGTGAGATTGAGATCGCCTTGGCCGATTTCGAGCCGCGTCTGGAAAGAAGCTCGATCAAAGCGCGACGCGATCTGTCCACACGCGAGGAGGATTTGAAGCTCCGTTTCCTGGTCAAGGCTGACTTACTTGCGAGACCCGTTAATGTCCCCGTAGAGTTCGTGGCGGAGATCGAACTGGATTCCGGCAAGATCAAGATCGACCGGATGTAGGGGCGCATGAACCGGGAATTTCTCGAATTCTACAATCGTGAGCTTTCGTTACTGCGCGAGCAGGCGGTGGAGTTTGCGACCGAATATCCCGGCGTCGCTGAGCGCCTGGGCGGGCTCATCGGCGAGAGGATCGACCCGATGATCAATGGCCTGCTCGAAGGGTCGGCTTTTCTCGCGGCGCGGGTTCAACTCAAGCTCAAGCACGAGTTTTCGGAGTTCACGACCAATCTCATCGATCAACTGGCGCCGCACTATCTGGCGCCCACGCCTTCAGCTTTGCTCGCGCAAGTCCAGCCGGTATTCGGCGACCCTGCGCTTCGGGAAGGCAAGACTGTCCCACGCGGCGCCTACCTCGACGCGGCCTATCGGGAGCTTGAGCGCAATATCGCTTGTCGCTTCGCGCTCGCCGCGCCGATACAACTTTGGCCCTTTGAAATCGTCGATGCGGAATATTTCGCTTCGCCGGGGCCCTTGCAAGCATTAGGCGTTCCGGTCGGATCGGAATGTTCGGCGGGGTTGCGTCTGCAATTGCGGGTGCGCGCGGTTCCGGTTGCGGAGGACGAGCCGCCGGACGCGGCGGCCCATGCGCAGCCGGAGTTGAGGTTCTCCGGCTGCCGGATCAAGAATCTGCCGATCTATTTTCTTGGTCACGAATCGGACGCTGTCCTTCTTTACGAGCAGATCTTTGCTCATTGTCGCGGCGTGTATTTTCGATATCTGGATTCTTTCGGCGATCCTGTCGTACATACTGGGGACAGGGTAACGCTCCGCCAAGTCGGGTTCGACGAGGACGAAGCTCTGGTTTACAACGACAAGCGCGTCTTTGTCGGGTTCGACTATCTGCGTGAGTATTTCACTTTTCCGCGTCGCTTTCTCGGCCTTGAATTACAGGGCCTCGGAACAGTCGCGCCGAAGCTTCCAGCCAAGTCGGTCGATCTCATTTTCGCCTTTGACGATTCGAATGGCCGCCTCGCGTCAGCGGTGCGCAAGGAGTTCTTCGCGCTTTACACGGCGCCCGCTGTCAATCTTTTCGAAAAGACGTTGGATCGTATCGCGGCCCGGTCCAATCAGCACGAATATCAACTGATTCCCGATCGCGGCCGGATGCTCGACTTCGAGGTCAACCGTGTCACGAATGTCTTCGCCCATATTCCGGGCCGACCTCATAAAGTCGCTGTGGAGACGCTCTATACGGCCGCAGCAGGCCGCAGCGCGACGGGACTGAGTTATACCGTCCGCCGCCTGCCGCGTCGCCGTTCGGCGGAAGAACGCAAGTACGGTCACCAATCGGATTACACCGGCACCGACGTTTTCCTGTCACTTGGCCGAAGGGCAGGGACCGGGGACCTTGAAGAGGTTGCGGAACTCTCCGTTCAAGCCCTCTGTACGAACCGCCACTTGACCGAGCACTTGCCGGTTGGCGAGGGCGGCGCCGACTTTCGGTTTGTCGACGACATCGTGCTGGATGTTCGCTGCATCGCTGGTCCTACGCGCCCGTTGGAGCCGATTCTCACAACGATGACGGGGCGAAGCGAAGAAGCTTCTACGGGCGATATTGCCTGGCGAATCATCAACATGCTGAGCCTCAATCATCTTGGGCTCGTGCAGCGCGCCGGCGGCGAAAGCGCGAGGTCTCTCAAAGAAATGTTGGCTCTCTTCGCCGACATGTCCGATAGCGCGACGGAGCGCAAGATCCGCGGCATTCGCAGCGTCGATTCGCGTCCCGTCGTGCGGCGCGTTCATCGGGCGAGCGGCGTTGCGGCGGCGCGCGGCACGGAAATCACCGTCCTGATCGACGACAAGGCTTACGAGGGCTCCGGCGTGTTCCTCATGGGCGCCGTGCTCGATCGCTTCTTTTGCGAATATGTCGGCATCAACCATTTTACGCAGACCGTCATTCGGACCGCCGAAAGAGGCGAGATCATGCGGTGGCCGCCGCGTATTGGCTCGCGGAGCGATCTATGAGCACGGAGAATGCGCTGATCGCCGAGCCTTGGCGGTTCGACCTCCTCGACGTCCTAAGAAAGTACGAGCGGAACAACCCCGATCGGCCACGAATTGGGGACGCACGTACCCTTGCCGACGAATATATTGTCGTTACTCAGGACCCTTATCTCGAGTTTCCCGCTTCGACGCTCGCCGGCGCTGAGCGCGAGGCGACCGGGCGCATGCGGCTTATGGCGCGTTTTCTCGGCATGTTCGGCCCGCAGGGCGCTCTGCCGCTTACGACGACCGAAGAGACTTATCACTGGCTGCGCGAACGCGACGACGCTTTTCCACGGTTTGCGGACATCTTTCAGCGGCGGTTTCTGTCGCTGTTTTTCCGCGCCTGGGCTGACGCCCGACCAATCGCCCAGCACGATCGTCCCGAGGCCGATCGATTCATCGCCTATATCGGCTCGATGATCGGCGTCGGCACGCCGCCTTATCGCGGCGTTGATTCTCTGTCCGAATTCGCAAAGATGGAGTTTGCTGGCCTCATCGCGCCGAAGGCCAAGAGCGTTTCACGTCTGCGACGGATGATCGCGCGGATGTTCGACGTGAAGGTACAGGTCGACGAATTTGTCGGCTCGTGGCTTGCGATGGAGAAGAGCGAATGCTCCAGGCTCGGCGTGGCGAGCAGCGCGCTCGGCCGCGATTGTATCGTGGGCTCCACTGTGTTCACAGTTATGGACAAATTTCGCATTCGCGTCTTTGTCAAGAACTTCGCTCAATACGTGACCTTTTTGCCCGGCGCCGAGCTCGCCCGGCAAATCGCTGATGCGGTCTTTCTTCACCTTGGCGATGAATTCGATTGGGACATGGAGCTCGCCATTCCCGCGGGCGAAGTCACGCCGGTGCGGTTGGGCAGCGGCGCGAAACTGGGTTGGACGAGCTGGATGTCGCCAAATTGGTCGCGAACGGATGAAACGATCCGTACCGATGCTCGCTTCCATTTGGTCAGTCGATTGAAGGACGAGCGGAACACGGGAGGGGATGATGGGCGCGGACATTAGCGTCGAAACAGTCGCGGGAAAACTGAACCGGATCGGTTATGACGCATTCATTCAGGCTTTGCGGCACGCCAAGGGCGCGGGCAATCGCAACATCGAGCTCAGCCATTGGATGCTGCACCTCCTGCAAAGGGACCGGACCGATCTGGCGCTGACGGTTGATCATTTTCATCTCGATCGCGCCAAGCTGCTACGCGATGCGACGGCCGTCGTCAGCGGATTCAAGAAGAACGAGACAGAGATGCCCGGCATCTCCAACCACGTCACCGACGCGCTCGACGGCGGCTGGCACTACGCGACGTTGCTGTTCGGCGAGACGCAAATCCGCACCGGCCACCTTCTCGTCGCCATATTGAAATCGGTCGAACTGCGTCGTGCGCTGGTCGGCGTCTCGCAGGAGTTCTCGAAAATCGTCGTCGATGAAGTCGCGACCGGCCACCGAACGATGTGGGCGGAGTCCGAAGAGGACAATATGCGGCCGATGGACGGCTCCGGTCTTGTCGCCGCGGGCACGGGCGAAGCCTCGGCGACGGCGCCCGGCGCCAAAGGTACGACGGCGCTCGATCGATTCAGTCAGGACCTGACCGCCAAGGCGAAATCCGGGACGATGGATCCCATTCTGGGCCGCGACGAGGAAATCCGTCAGATCGTCGACGTGCTGATGCGGCGACGACAGAACAATCCAATTCTGACCGGCGAAGCGGGCGTCGGCAAAACGGCGGTGGTCGAAGGCTTCGCCCAACGCATCGCTTCGGGCGACGTGCCGCCTCCCTTGCGCGGCGTCAAGCTCTGCGTGCTCGATGTCGGCCTGATGCAGGCCGGCGCCGCGATGAAAGGCGAGTTCGAGCAGCGCTTGCGGTCAGTGATCGACGAGGTGCAATCTTCGCCCACGCCGATCATCCTCTTCATCGACGAGGCGCATACGTTGATCGGCGCCGGCGGCCAGGCCGGCACGGGCGACGCGGCCAATCTCTTGAAACCAGCCTTGGCGCGCGGAACCTTGCGCACGATCGCGGCGACGACATGGGCGGAATATCGGCAATATTTCGAGAAAGACCCTGCATTGACGCGCCGCTTTCAGCCGATCCAGATCGGCGAGCCCGACGTCGCCCGCGCCGCGATCATGCTGCGCGGCCTGGTCGCGCCGATGGAGAAGCACCACAAGGTGCGCGTGTCCGACGCGGCGATCGTCGCGGCGGTGAACTTCTCGCACCGGTACATTCCGGCGCGCCAATTGCCCGACAAGGCGGTGAGTCTGCTGGACACGGCTTGCGCGCGTGTCGCGATCAGCCAGACGGCGAAGCCGGCGGCGATCGAAGACGTGGAAGTCGCCATAGCCGCATTGGAGCAAGAAAAGGATGCGCTCGCCAAAGAGCGCGATCTCGGCCGAGCGGACGAGGAGCGCATCGCGGAAATCGACGTCGCGTTGAAGGAGAAGCACGAGAGCCTGAAGACACTCCAAGACGAGTTTGAGAGCGAGAAGGCGCTCGTCGACGAGATTCAGGCTTATCGCGCCAAGCTTTCCGGCGGGAAGCCGGCCGCGCCGGTCGAAAATTCAACCGGAAAGTCGACGGAGACGGAACCGGTCGCTCCTGCGGCGCCCGAAGCCCCACCGGCCGATCCGACCGCCGACCGCGACGCGCTGCGTAGCAAGATCGACGCGCTCGAGGCGATCAATCCCGAACGCCGAATGATCTATCCCCATGTTGACGAACAGGCGGTCGCCTCTGTCGTCTCGGATTGGACAGGCATTCCGGTCGGCCGCATGGTCGCCGATGAAGTACAAACCGTGTTGAAGCTCGCCGAAGTGCTCAATCGGCGGGTCGTCGGGCAGTCGCATGGTCTGACGATGGTCGCCAAGCGCATCGAGACAAATCGGGCCAAGCTCGACAATCCGAACAAACCGATCGGCGTCTTCATGCTCTGCGGACCTTCAGGCGTCGGCAAGACGGAGACCGCTCTTGCACTTGCCGAAACGCTCTATGGCGGCGAGCAGAATATGATCACGATCAACATGTCGGAGTTTCAGGAAGCGCATACTGTCTCAACCCTAAAAGGCGCGCCTCCCGGCTATGTCGGCTATGGCGAGGGGGGAAGGCTCACCGAAGCGGTACGTCGCCGGCCTTACAGCGTCATCCTCCTGGACGAGGTCGAGAAAGCGCATCCCGACGTCCATGAAATCTTCTTCCAGGTCTTTGACAAAGGGGTCATGGAGGACGGCACTGGTCGACGCATCGACTTCAAGAACACGCTGATCATCCTGACCTCGAATGTCGGCACTGACCTGATCATGGAGGCCGCCAAGGGCCCGCTCGCGCAAGACCCGGAAAAGCTCGCCGTCGAACTTCGCCCCGAATTGCTGACGGTATTTCCGGCCGCTTTGCTCGGGCGTATCGTCACCATCCCCTATTTCCCGCTGTCGCCGGACATGCTGGCGGGGATCGTGCGGCTGCAACTCGATCGCGTCGGCAAGCGTATTCGCGAAAATCACGATGCGGAATTCGTCTACGATCAAGCCGTGGTCGACCACATCGTCTCGCTTTGCAACGATCCGGACTCCGGCGGCCGCGTCATCGACAACATCATCACGAACACGATCCTGCCAGCGCTGTCGCGAGAGATACTCAAGCGCTCACTGGCGCGCGAAGCGATCACTCGCGCCAGCGCGACCGTAAAAGACAATGCCTTCGTCTACGAGGTTGTCTAGCCGCTCGAAAGGAGAGCCCATGGCCAATCGTTTCGAACAAGTGGATGAAGTCCAGCCGGACGCTATTGCCGTCGTTCTCGAGCAACGAATTGACGGACAATGGGCGAAGGTATTTTGCCCGGCGAGCGCCACGCCGGGAGCGCCGGCCGATCGTGTGAGCGAAAGCGTTCCACCCAAGGATGCGCTGTCCGGCGCGGTCAAGCTCGCCAATACGTTGAAACTCCCCATCGTCGTGGTCGATCCGGACGGCGTCTGGAAAAAAGAATGGGGCGAACTCTATCGGTGGAACGAGGAAGCCGACGAGCCTTAAGTCGCGCGCTAGACTTTGGCCCTTGCCGCGCGGCGAAAACTGACCAAAAGATGACACAGGGGCGGTAAGCGCGGACGCGGAGTGACTGGTGAAGCAGGGCGGAGACTGGCTTGCGGCGCTGGCGTTCGTGTTCTTTTTCGCAGGCGTTTCGACGGCCTCGGCGGAATTTCGCGTCTGCAATCGCACCAAGTATTTGCTCAATATCGCCGTTGGTTATGGCGCAGGTCAGGAGTTTGCGACCGAAGGCTGGTGGTCGGTGACGCCAAGCGCCTGCGCGACGCCGATCAGGGAAGCGCTGACCGGGCGCTATATCTATCTCTATGCGACCGACGTCGATGCCGCGGACGTCCTCGAGGGACATGTATCGATGTGCATCAGCCGGCGGAAGTTCAAAGTATTCGGCATTGCCGATTGCTGGCGGCGCGGCCTCGCGGCGGTCAATTTCGATGAAATCGACACTTTGAGCGCGCCGGATTGGACGGTCTTCCTCAACGATCCAAACAAGTAGAGAAGGCTAGGTCGCTCCGCCGCGGCGCATCTGAGCCAGGATGTCTTCGGGCATCAGCTCCTTCAACAGGCCGAGGAAATCGCGCGAGTTGAGCGCTCTGGCCTGGTCGAGGAGAAGCGGAACCGGGCTCGAGGGCTCGACATTGCGAAGATAAGCAGCGACAGCGTCGATGAGCGAGAGGGCGGCCGCCCGGGACGCCGCCGGTTCGACCTCGCCCGTCGCGAGCTCTGCGCCTTCGCCGGCGGCGACGCCGCTAATCGGGACGGTAAAGCCCGGCTCCGTGCCGACAAAGACGCGGGCGGCGTCGGCATGGGCCGGCGCCAGGATTTTCATGACCTCGTAAATGTTCTTGCCCAGCAACTGGCGCGCCTGGCCGATCAGCAGCACCGCCGCGCTCGACGGCTCGGATTTGACGAAATAGGCGAGCGCGCTCGCCAAAGCCGCATCCGCCCCGGCCAAACTGTCGAAAGAGGCGGCCGCGGCAGCCGCGGCCTGTTGTTCTTCGCCGCCTTCCGAGGCCGGCGCCTCAGGCGCGGCGACGGTTGGATCGCGCCGAGCGAGAGCGCCCTGAACGAAGGCGGTCATGTCGGCGATCAGCGGCGTGACATCGTTAAACGCCGGCGCGTCGGCATGGCCCGCCTTGTCGATCGCCGTCGTTCTTATCTGATTGAGCGCAGCGCCGATCTTGCGCAAGGTCGACAGCGTCTCGGCGAGCGCCGCCAGATCGCAATTTTCCAGGACGCGCGCGATCCCGGAAGCATCGAGCGTGCGCTCGTTCTCGAGCAAAGTAACCTGACCGAGAGCGGCGAGTTGCGCGCGATAGGTCAGGGCGCCGTCGCGCTGCGTCGTCACCAAAGGCGCGTAATGCAGCGGCAGGATAACCACCGGCATGTCGTCAAGCGTTGTCAGGTCGGCAAAGCGCGCCGCGAAGTTACCGCCTTCGCCGCGCGGATTGACCTCCTCCCAACGGTCGACGAAGAGGCAGGCGATCGCGGCGATCCAATGGCCAAAGCCGGTGAGATCACGGCGCAGGATCGCAAGCTTGGCGAGCATGACCAGCAGGCGCACGTCCTGGCTGCGGGCGAGCAGTTGCAATGCCGTCGCCTCGAGCGCCGCCGAGTCGATGGACTTCGGATCGAAAAGGAAAGTGGCGTCCTTATCGGGATCGAATCGGAAATAGCTCGCCGGAAGCTGTCCTGAAGCCGAAGCCATATAATTGAGAAAGTCGGCGTCGCCTTCCAAGTCGAGATCCGGGCCGCAGGGATCGTCCTCGGAAATCGGCGGCAAAGCGTCGTCGAGCATAGTCTCGCCGCTCATTCCATCCCTCAGCCCAGTTCGTCTTGTCCAACAAGGCCGCTGCTCGGAACGACCCTTGCGACCCCCAAATTGTCACGCCGCATGGTTTATCTCAAGGCGGCTCGCCCGGCCGCGATCGCCTCGTATTAAGGTTAGCCCTCGTATCCGGCCACAGACCGTAAATCCGCATCAGCGCTGACCGCGTCTTTGCGGTCGACCGCGCGCCAGGATCGGCTATCGTCTGGCGTGCGTTGGATTCAACTGAGGGCGCAATGGCCAATATCTCTCAAGACGACCGCATAGGATCACTGACCACGCCGCTTGGCGATAACGTTCTTGTCCTCAACCGGTTCGACGGCCACGAGGCTTTGAGCGAGCTTTTTGAATTTCGCATCGAGGCGGCCAGCGAGCAGCAAGGGATCGACTTCAACAAAGCCCTGGGCGTCAACCATGCGGTGAAGATCAAGACGGTCGACGACCAGGAGCGTTATTTCAATGGCGTGTTGGTCGAAGCCCGCTCGGCGGGTACGATCGACGATCTTTATTCCTATCACCTCGTGCTGCGGCCCTGGCTCTGGCTTCTGTCGCTGACCTCCGATTGCCGTATTTTTTCGTCGATGAAGCCGCCGGACATTATCAAGAAAGTGTTCAGCGACCGTGGCTTCTCCGACTTTCGCGACGGCTTGTCGGGCAGCTACCCGACGCTCGAATATTGCGTACAGTATCGCGAGACCGACCTGAATTTCGTTTGCCGCCTCATGGAGGAATACGGCATCTACTACTTTTTCGAACATTCGCAGGGCAAACACACGCTGGTTCTGGCCGACGCCAAATCGAGCCACAAGGCGTGCGACGGCCTTTCCACGATCAAATACGTACCCGCCACGGACGACGCGCGCCTCGACGAACAAACCATACAGACTTGGTCGGCGATACGCGACGTGGAAACCGGCCGCTACGTCCTGAACGACTACGACTATAACAAGCCGACCGCCAATCTCCTTGCCGACGATCAGAAGTCGGGCGGCTACGCGCACGATTCGATGGAGATGTACGACTATCCCGGCGGCTATGACAAACAAAACGATGGAAAGACCTTGGCCAAGGTGCGCCTTGACGCCGACCAGTCGCGAGACGAACGCCGCGCGGCGATGGGCGGCGCGCCCTGTCTGGTCGCCGGCGGGCTGGTCACAACGCAGAAACTCGAGACGTCGGCCGACAATCGCGAATATATCGTCGTGCGCTGCACGCATTTCTTTGGCACTCAGCGCTATCGTTCCGGCGGCGGCGGCGATTCCATGGAGCGTTACGCCGGCAATTACCAGTTCACGCCGAGCGATCGTCAGTTTCGCGCGCCGTTGATCACGCCGAAGGCGCTGATCCACGGCGTTCAGTCGGCGCTGGTCGTCGGCAAACAGGGCGAGGAAATCGACGTCGACGACAAAGGCCGCATCACGGTCCAGTTCTACTGGGATCGCAAGAAGGTCGCTTCGCGTCGCGTCCGCGTCGCCCAAACCTGGGCCGGGTCGAAAGGTCACCGCGGCGCGTGGTTCCTTCCGCGCATCGGCGATGAGGTTCTCATCCAATACGAGGACGGCGACCCGGATCGCCCGATCGTCATCGGCTCGGTCTATAACGGCGACAATACCGTACCGACCGACCTGCCGTCGAAAAAGAACAATTCCGGCATTCTCACCAAGTCGACGAAGAACAGCAATGGCTACAACATGCTGCTTTTCAACGATACGGCCGGCAGCGAAACGGTCAAGCTTCGCGCGCAACACGATCTCAAGTTCAGGGTGTTGAACGACGAGACGCGCCAGATTTTCGGCAGTCAGACCGAGACCGTCGGCGGCGACGAAACCATCAGCGTCGGCGTGCCGCCGCTCATGCCGCCTTCCGGCGCCGCGACGAGTCCCGGCGGCAATTGGGAGGTGAACGCCCTGCAGACGGCGACGATCAATGTCGGCCCGATCTTGCCCGACGGCTCCTGTCCGGTGCCGATGACGCAGGTCGTCATGACCAACGCGGACATCACCCTCAACGTCGGCCCGGAAGGTTTGCTGTCTCAGATCATCATGAACCCGGCCGGCATAACGCTGAACTACGGCCCCGGCGGCGCCATCGCTCAAATCATGATTGGTCCGGCGGGGATCAAC
>JASLHV010000203.1 GCA_030153205.1 Roseiarcus sp.
GGATGAAGAGACCGACAGAGCGATGCGCCTATCGCTGCGTTGGGCGGAGCGTTCAAAGAAGGCTTTCGGCGTTCAGCCGGGCAGGGCGGTCTTCGGCATTGTCCAGGGCGGCGCGGTCGCCAAGCTCCGCATCGAATCCGCGCGCGAACTCGCGGCGATGGATTTCCCAGGCTACGCCGTCGGCGGCCTCGCCGTCGGCGAACCTCAGGCGGTCATGCTTTCGATGATCGAGACCACGGCGCCGTACCTTCCAGAGGACAAGCCGCGCTATCTGATGGGCGTTGGAACGCCGGACGATCTGATTGAAAGCGTCGCGCGCGGCGTCGACATGTTCGATTGTGTCATGCCGACAAGGGCAGGCCGCCATGGCATGGTCTTCACGCGCTATGGTCGGCTCAACTTACGCAATGCGCGGTATGCCGAGGATGTACGCCCGATCGATGAACAGTCATCTTGCCCTGCGGCGCGCGACTATTCGCGCGCCTATTGGCATCATCTGATCAAGGCTGGCGAGATACTCGCGATGATGGCGCTGACCGCCGCCAACCTCAGTTACTACCAGACTTTGATGGGCGATATGCGCGAAGCGATCAGCCAGGGCCGTTTCTCTGCGTTTCGCGCTGAAATCAAAGAAGCCTGGATGCGCGGGGAAGCGGGCGGGGCCTGATCGACGACGCTGCCCCAAAGAAAAAGGCAAGGCTGTGGACACCGCCAAGCCTTGCCCCTTTGCGTCCGTCCTCAGAATGCGTAAACGCTTCTCTTGCGCTTTAAGAATGCGCCGTCGGAGTCGTGCCCCGCGAGTAAAGACGTGTTACGCCCCGTCCTCCCACAGACTTGGACATCGCTCGCCGCCAACTTGAGGCGACGGCCTCCTTTTACGGTAGCGGGCGCGACGCTAGTGGAAAATTTATGCAATGTCACGCCTTGATGCGGCCCATTTGTGCAATTTTTTTTAATTCGCATACCTGCAATCTTCCTAGCCTTACCAAACCCTTCCGGCCTGCCTTTTCAAAAGGCGGCGCACCGCGGCAGCCTAAATTTAGGGCGCCCGATCAGAGCTATGCGGTCCCGCTTGGGCTTCCTTGTATTCGCCGCTTCGCGTAAAAGCGCGCCGATCTTTTTTAAAAGAATTGGAGCCCGCCATATGACCGCCATCGTCGATATTGTCGCGAGAGAAATTCTGGACAGCCGCGGCAATCCCACGGTCGAGGTTGATGTGACGCTCGAGGACGGCTCGATGGGTCGCGCCGCCGTTCCGTCCGGCGCTTCCACCGGCGCGCATGAGGCGGTTGAGCTGCGTGACGGCGACAAGAAACGCTATTCCGGCAAGGGCGTTTTGAAGGCGGTCGAATCCGTCAATCGCGATCTCTTCGATGCGCTCTCCGGCCTTGACGCGGAGGACCAGGTCAAGATCGACGAGACCATGATCAAGCTCGACGGGACGCCGAATAAATCCAAGCTCGGCGCCAACGCCATTCTCGGCGTCTCCCTCGCTGTCGCCAAAGCCGCGGCGGACGCGTCTGGCCTGCCCCTCTATCGTTATGTCGGCGGGACGACGGCCCGCACGCTGCCGCTACCGATGATGAATATCGTCAATGGCGGTGTGCATGCCGACAATCCGATCGACTTCCAGGAGTTCATGATTCTTCCCGTCGGCGCCCCCACGCTGCATGAGGCCGTACGGTGGGGCGCGGAAGTGTTCCATACGCTGAAGAGCGCGCTGAAGAAGGCCGGCCACAACACCAATGTCGGCGATGAGGGCGGCTTCGCGCCGAACCTTCCGTCCGCCGAAGCGGCGCTTGACTTCTGTCTGAAGGCGATTGAAAGCGCCGGCTTCAAGCCTGGTCAGGATTTCATGCTCGGCCTCGATTGCGCGGCGACCGAGTTCTTCAAGGACGGCGCTTACGTCTATGAGGGCGAGAAGAAGACCCGCTCGATCGAAGAGCAGGCGCGGTACCTCGCCAAGCTTGCCGATACCTATCCCATCGCCTCGATCGAAGACGGCATGTCGGAAGACGATTGGGCGGGATGGAAGGCGCTGACCGATCTCATCGGTGAGAAATGCCAGCTCGTCGGCGACGATCTCTTCGTGACCAATGTCACGCGTCTCAGCGACGGCATCGCGCGGGGCGTCGCCAATTCGATCCTGGTGAAGGTCAACCAGATCGGCTCCCTGACCGAGACGCTCGCCGCGGTCGATATGGCGCATCGCGCTGGCTATACCGCGGTCATGTCGCACCGATCGGGCGAGACGGAGGATTCGACCATCGCCGACCTCGCGGTCGCCACCAATTGCGGCCAGATCAAAACGGGATCGCTGGCGCGGTCGGATCGGTTGGCGAAATACAATCAGCTCATCCGGATTGAGGAAGAGCTTGGTTCGCAGGCGCGCTTCGCGGGGCGGAGCGCGCTCAAGGCGGTGAAGCCGTAAAGACGGTTGGCGCGACCGCGGGGTTCAGCGCGCGGCGATCGCGCCAGTAACCAGCGCCGCCATCGGCAGCACTTCATAAGCGAAGCCTCGGCCGCTCTGGATCGCTGGGTCTTTGTTTGTGATCTCAGCTATGGCCTGAG
>JASLHV010000212.1 GCA_030153205.1 Roseiarcus sp.
GGCTGGGCCGCGACGTCGAGCGCCGTCACGGATGCGCCGCGCTGCGCCGCCGCCTCGGCGACCGCCCGTCCCAGCGCGCCGAATCCGCCCGTGACGACAACGACTTTGCCTTTCATCGCCTGCTCCTCTGCCCGGTGCGCCTAAGGCGAGCTTAGCGCAGATTGTTCGGCGAGGGGCCATTATGACGGCCTGCGGCCGCGCCGCCGACCTTGCCAAGGGCCCCGACGCTGGCTATGACGACGCCTCGTCTGGAAACGCGTCGCCGCAATAGCTCAGTTGGTAGAGCACCTCATTCGTAATGAGGGGGTCGGGGGTTCGAATCCCTCTTGCGGCACCAGGACTTAGCTGTGTCCATTCTGGAGACATTGGAGACGGATTGTTCCTAAGACATGGGTGACAACCTCGTGCCGAACGGGTTGTCGAGGGGCTCTCCGCGTTTCCCTGCTTCCCGGACTTCCGCGGCTCGGCTCACGCGGCGCGGCCTTGCTCGAGCCTGCGGCGAAGCGCTCAGATTTGACGTAAGCGTCGCGAAAATTCCTGGCTTGGCTTTCGGAACAGACATTCTAGCGCGGGATTAGTTTCGCTGGGGCTCAACCGTCGTTGCGAGGGCCCATGCCCGATTATACGGATGAGGAGCTAATAGACAGATGGCGGCGGCGGGCCGCGGCCATGCGCGCGACCGCGCGGTCGATGGATGCTGGCGAGAGGCGTGATGCTTTATTCCGGCTCGCCGAGCTATATGACCAAATAGCTGACACGAAGGGTGACCGAAGCGGCGGTCAGGGACGTCTGCACTGACGAGCGTTGCGGCATGTACTTTACGGCGTAGTCGGATCGATGATCGTCGGATCATCGACGCCTTCACCCGCCTTGTTTACGCGCGTCGATACTTTCCACTCGCGCAAGATTTCTTCAGGCGCAGGCTGCAAGACCTCTTTGCCGACCTCGCCTTTCAACCACGCGTCGAAATTGTGCTCTTCGAGGATCGCCGGCATACGATCGTGATAGCGGGACATCCACGGGCTTGGGCTATGGATGAGGATGGTGCATGAATAGACGTCTTCGCCCGTCGTCCTGTTCTTCCACAAATCCCACAAGCCGGCGAATGCAACAATCTTACCGTCCTTGCGGGTGAAGTAGTGCGGCTGACGAACCTCGCCCTTTTTCTTGTCGCCGGTCCATTCGAAAAAGCCGGAGGCAGGGATGATACACCGGCGCTTCATGCGCCATGCGTCGCGAAATGTCGGCTTTGTGTCGACTTCCTCCGCCCGTGCGTTAAATGTCGCGAAGGACGATCCGGGCTTTTCGGGATTCTTTGAATCAGGCTTCGACCATCCGGGAATCAAGCCCCAGCGCATTGACGTCATTTCGCGACCTCTGCCGCGATCGACGATGACATCGACCAGATCGGTAGGCGCAATATTGTACCGCGGCCGCAAGTTCGAGGGCGCCGCCCCGAGTAGATTAAAAGCTTTGACGACTTCCGCCCAGGTATGGGCTTGTGTGAACCGTCCGCACATTGCTGATTATCCGCCTCTCCAATCATCCCGCGTTGCGCGCGGCGGATGCGGCCACCAAGCCAAATTGCCGCGAAGGCCGGCCTGTTGCAAGAGAACGTCGGCGCGACGTCGTAAGCAAAAGGTGCATCTGGCGCGTCTTCTCAGTTCGCTGACGGACATGGCTGCGCCGTGTCGATCGATGAGATCAGCAACATCGCATCGGGTCACGTGGTGGCATTTCCGGCATTCAAAAGCGACCGCAAAACCGCGATCGGCAAGCCGCCGCAACGTGAATTGATCGTATGACGCTTCCCAGAACGCTGACATCGCCTATCGGGCCCTTAGCGCATTCAAGGCCATCGCAAAAAGTCCGATCGCGCGAAGCCGCGAGAGACGGAGGCGACGAGCTTTTCGTTCTCGCGCTTCAGTTCGTCGACGATCGCCACAAGCTCGATGATGACGGCGCGCAGATCGCCGCCGCGGTCGGCGATGAGCTTGTCGGCCAGTTTGAACTCAGGGCAGGTGGCGAAAGTGTTTTCGTTGCTATTGACCATCGAAAGAGGAAAGCATGGCCAAGAGAACGAATCAAGAACCTTAATACCGGCCGAGCATGGTGGAAACGCGCGAAGCCGAGGCGCAACGTTTGGCCGATCACGGCCCGACGTGCTCGGGGCCGTCGAGAGGAAATGGAATTGATCCGGCCACTGCGCTCATTTCGAATCCGAACATTATGTACGTCCTCGGCGAAGTTTGAAGCCAAGCGGATGTCGTCGCGAGCTGTACGCAAAACGGCGTGAACAGATTCGGCGCTCATCCCTCGCTCGATGGACCATCGTCTGTTCTCGTATTACGCCATACCCTTCTTTCCATCGAGCTTGTTCGCGGCCTCAACAAGATCAGCCGCCAGTTCGCGGCATTGGTTCGCCGTCATACCTAGCGGAACGCCCGGCAATTCGCCGCCCTCCGCTCCCTTTGTGGCTTCCTCCAAATTGCGCGCGAAGACGATCTCGACCAAACAGATCTCCTGGTCATCGTCCAATACGACACGCCACATCATCGTTGGATAGATGATTTTTTCTCGGTCTTCGTTCGCATCGCTCATATCACCCTCGTCGCTCGGTTCGATGGTGGTCGGATCGTCGTCGCCTCGGACGCCTTTTGACCCCGCCCCATCCGTAATTCGAAAGCGCCGCCGGAAAACCGCCGGGCCTGATCGCCACGCGCCCATCGCTTCACATTGACGTCGCGCGACAGTGGTCATCTCTTCTCTTGAGCGGCCGGTTTTCGGGGGAGCCGGCGATGCTCAGCGAGATTCCCCTGTTGCGGAGGGAACATGATCAGATTGGCGCGCATCTACCTTGCTTCGCCTGGCAAGTCATTCGATCTTTTAGAAGTCTTGAAGGAGCTCCGCGACGCGGTCAAAGCTGCCGCGGGCGTCGATGTCATGATTTTGGCGACGATGGGATCCCAAGTCGGCGAATATTTCAGTGCGTCAAACTACGACAGTCTTGCCGATTTCGAAGCGAAGGGGACCAGGATACTCGGCGATGCGCGCTATCAGGCGGCGGTCAAGAAACTGGACGGGTTGGTCGTTCCGGGCTCGTCGCGCGATTATTTTATGCGCCAAGTATAGGCCATGCAGAGTATAGGCCACGCAGATTTGCAAAGCGCGCGAGCGCCCCTTAAGTAATCGAATATAATGATTTCCCCAGGGACGATTTAGCATCGATGTGGCGTGATAATGCGCTCCGCTCGCTGCTGCCGATCCTTGCGGGCTTTGCGTTTCTTCTTCTCTTCGCGATAGCCCAGATTTTTCTGTCGATTGAACAGCGACGCGTCAGCTTCTGGGCGCATCAAGCGATAGAAATTCAAGGCCAGCTCAATGAGGTTCAAACTGCGGTCGCCGACGCCGAAACCGGCCAACGCGGGTATCTGCTGACAGGCCGGCTCAGTTATCTCGAGCCTTATGAAACTGCGCGTCGCGAGCTTGGCCCCAAGCTGGATTATCTCGCCTCGGAAACGCTCGGCGATCCGATACAACAAAAATCACTCGCAAATCTGCGCGCCCTCATTGATCGCAAGCTGAAAGAGCTTCAAGAAACGATCGATCTGCGATCTTCGGGAAAAGCCGACGAGGCGCTTGCGATCGTCAACAATGACAGCGGCAAGGAGCTTATGGCCGGCGCCCGGCAGGCGATCGCCGATATGCAGGCGCAAGAGACCAGCATTCTCGACAGCCGAACGACAAGTTCGAATTTACTGGAATGGGCGGACAGGGTTGCTCTCGTCGTCGGCGCCATATTGATCGTGGTTTTCGGCGCGATCACCTTGGCCGGCGCACGCAAGCGGGTCGTCGCCGTCGAAGCCGCCAATGAAAAACTGAGAGAGGAAACGGCGCAAAGGCTCGAGGCCGAAAAGCAGGTCCGGCAGTTACAAAAAATGGAGGCGATCGGCCAGCTCACCGGCGGGATCGCGCATGATTTCAATAATATGCTCGCCGTCATCATCGGCTCAATCGACATGGCGTCCCGCCGTCTTACCGGCGTCGAAAACCCCGCCGTTTCACGATCCCTGAAAAACGCCAGTGAAGGCGCCAATCGCGCCGCTCTGCTGACAAGCCGTCTCCTGGCTTTTTCGCGGCAGCAGCCGCTGGAACCCACCGTTCTCGATGCGAACAAGCTCGTCAGCGCCATGTCCGAATTGTTGAGACGTACTTTAGGCGAGACGATCGAGGTCGAGACGGTGCTGGCGGGCGGCCTCTGGAAGACTTTCGCCGACGCCTCCCAGCTCGAAAGCGCTCTCCTCAATCTCGCGGTCAATGCGCGCGACGCCATGCTTCAAGGCGGGCGCTTGACGATCGAAACGGGGAACGCCGATCTCGACGAGCGCTACGCCGCCGCCCATGTCGAGGTGAAGGCAGGGCAATATATCATGATTTCCGTGACGGACACCGGCGTCGGCATGAGCCCGCAGGTGATCGAACGCGCTTTCGATCCGTTCTACACGACGAAGAGCGCAGGCAAAGGAACGGGCCTCGGATTAAGCCAGGTGTTCGGCTTCGTAAAGCAGTCGGCGGGACATCTTAAGCTTTATTCGGAGATAGGTCATGGAACGACGGCAAAAATCTATCTGCCGAGGACCAATCGCGAGCTGACGCCGAATGAGGAAAGCGAAACCCCGGATGTTGTACCGCAGGGCGCCATCGACCAGGTCATATTGGTTGTCGAAGACGATACGGCGGTCCGTGAAATGACGGTCAGCGCGCTTCGAGACTTGGGTTACACGGTCGTCCACGCGCCATCAGGCAGAGACGCTCTTCGATATTTGGACTCTCATGCCAATGTGGCGCTTCTTTTCACCGATGTCGTCATGCCGGAAATGAATGGTCGCGAACTCGCGGTCGAGGCTTTGAAACGGCGGCCGGGATTGAAAGTTCTCTACACGACGGGGTACACGAGAAACGCCATCGTACATAACGGCGTCATCGATCCAGGAACCGCCTTTCTCGCGAAACCTTTCACGATCAAGCAACTCGCGACAAAGGTTGACCATCTCCTCAAAGCGCCGGCTTCTGCTGCAGAGTAGCCGCCGTCCGGTAGGACGGCGGCGGTTTTAGATCAGGCCGCGCGCAGCAGGCCGAGCTGAGTCAGAGCGCTGACGCCGTCGTCCAGGCCGATTTCCTCGGTAATCATGCCGTCCTGTACTTTGAGGACCGTCACGCCGGTGAAATGCATCTTGCGACCCGAGTTGGCCGGTAGACCGCCAACGAGGAAGTCCTTGAAAGCCGGCCCGGTATGGGCGCCGCCGCCTTCCCATTGACCGACGACATAGTCGCCTTCGGCGATGAGATCCGCAACGCCCCAAAATTTCAAATCGGGAAACGCCAGGCGGAAATCCATCATGAAGGCCTTGATGTCTTGGCGTCCCTTCCGTGGCTCATGCAAGGAATATTTCAGCAGCATGTCAGGCGCGGCGATCTCATCGACCACGTCCAAATCGAAAGTTTCGCCCCAGAATCGCGTGAACCAACGGCCGACGACGGCCTTGTTGTCATCTTGCAAGCTCATGCCAATACCTCTCGAACATGGGATCACTGGTCCAATCCAGCGACCTTGGCATGGGCGTACCTTGCCGAGACTTTCCCTGAACTCCGGTTCTTGCTTTGATATTGAATGCTCGTCGGCTGGCGCATCGTGGAGCCGATGAGATATCCGGCCGTCATTGAAGTACGACGCTAATAACTCACTGGTGCGCCGTGCAGGGACTCAGTGTCTCGGCAACGATTTCGGCGATCTCCCTCGATCGGCCTTGTTCCGTAATCTGATTACGGCCCGCCCTAGCTGCCCGCTGCGGATCAAGCATGACTCGCCTATGAGGCCAGCCTCACGGCCTGGTAGCTGCCGCCCGACTCACAGGCCTTCGTTTTTGATCGCTCGGCGGGAACGGACTCAAAGCGCAGGCGTTTGGCGAAAGATCCGGGCCAAGGGGCGGGCGATCTGCGAATGGAGACGCATCATGATGAAAGAAGCCACGACCGCCGGTATTCGCGAAATCGTCGTTTCTGCGACGGAGGAGGCGCTTAACGCCGCCATCGCAGAGCGGGCCATTCAGCCTGATAAGATTATTTCGGTAATCTACGAGCCCCGCAAGGAGCTTGCGATCGGCGATTACGGCGCAAAATACAGAGTGATCTACCGCTCCTGAGCGACGCGACGCACGACCTTCAATGGAGAAAAAATAGACCCGCCGATCGCGGACTCGGCGGGTCGTGAGCGGCGCGAAGCAGTTCCGCGAACTGGCCGAAATCAACGCCGCCTGAGGTTTTGATAAACTGGCGCGCGTCCTTCCGATGTAGCGTTCGTCACATCCCGCATCGCCACGATCTGAACGATTCTCCATTGTCCTTTTCATCTATTGCCAGAAGCAATCCGTCATTGGCTACAGGCCCGATCCGACTAGCCAATTCGAAATCTTGACGCTAGCCTTTCCATGCGGCGCGGACTTTAGGTCCAGGGAACATGGCGATCGAGATGCCGGGACGTTTCGCGTCGGATGCTTATGATCCGGAAATGACCAAGCTGATGGGCGCGGCGCTCGAGCGCGCTTGGGCGGATTTTCAACCGCGACCCAAGAATACCCGTCTCGCGCGAGCCCTGATGGCGACCGCGATTATCGAAGCGGTATAAGCCGGCGAGAGGGATAGCAGCGCGCTTATGCGCGCGGCGACCGTTGGGCTGATGACGGCGATGAAAGCGGATCCGGACGCGTTGAATCAAGGCGACTGAGACGGCAAAGCGCTCCAACATTCTCGCGTCGCCAGGCGCGCAATGGCGCGCCCGGAGCGACCCGCGTATTTATTGAGCCCGCGCTTCGGCGCGGCGCGCATAGGGCTCGCCGTTGCGGCGCCAGAGAGCGGCTCTCGCCTTCACTTTAAGCCCATCGCCGGTGGCC
>JASLHV010000224.1 GCA_030153205.1 Roseiarcus sp.
GCGGCGAATTTCTGATGATCGAAACCGAGAATCGGCGTCTCGGGCGGCGTTGTCAGGAGGACAGCCCCTGCGACCAGAAGAACGCCAATTGGAATGAGGAAACGCATCTCAGCCGCGCTCTCGCTCCGACACCCTGCCCCCACGCGCTTGTCGCGATCGCGCCATGCGAAGCCGCCCCTGCAACCCCCTCATGATTTCGAGCCGCTTCGGCTCGCTGAGAGTCGACCAGCCGGCGATCTCTTCGCGCGTGCGCCCGCAGCCGATGCAGAGCCCCGAAAGAGGGTCCAGCACGCAGATTTGGACACAGGGAGTGGAAGGCCCAGCCATAGCCGATACCTAAGCAGCCTTTCCGCCGATGAGAAGGCCGCAAAGGATGGCGATCTCAGCAAGTTGTTGCGCCGCGCCGGCGACATCGCCGGTCTGGCCGCCGATCTGTCGCCTGGCGATCCTGGTCGTCGCCACGGCGGCACCCCCCCCCAGCAGACAAGCCAGCGCCGTGCGGCCAAATCCGATGAAGCCCGTTCCCAAAATCACGGCGATGAGAAGCGCGATCCCCACGCTTTTTAAAAACACGCCCACATCGAGGCGGCCGACGCTCGCGCCGGCGCCATCCCGCCGCGCCGGATCGAGCAAGGCGATCGGCGCAAGGCCGTAAGCGCGCGACAGACCGCCGACGATGACCAAAGCGGCGGCGGCGATCCGCGCGCCTTCGTCGGTAAGCGCGCCGATCGCCGCGGCGCGTACTAAAAGTGAAAGAACGAGCGCAGCCCCGCCATAGGCGCCGATACGACTGTCGCGCATAATCTCGAGCTTACGTTCGCTTGTCGCTCCGCCGCCGAAACCATCTGCGACATCCGCCAATCCATCCTCGTGAAGCGCGCCGCTGACGATCACAAGCGCGCTTAAGGCAAGCGTCGCGGAAACAAAAGCCGGCAATCCGAGGCCGCGCGCGACGCAGAGAACGAGCGCGCCACAGGCGCCCATGATTGCGCCAGCGATCGGCGCATAGGGCGCGAGGTTGGCGGGATCCGGCGTAACGAACGGCGCGGCTTCGAAGGCGAAGGCCGGCAAGGGAAGGCGCGAGTAAAAACGTAGAGCGGCGAGCGTCTTGGCTGCCGCTTCTTCAAATAGGCCTCGCATAGCCGGTTCCAAGCGGAAGCGCTTTCTTTGCCTACTTATTCCGCGCCAAGGCAAGCGCCGCGCCGGCGCCGATGAGGACGCCGCCGGAAATTCTGTTGCGCAAGCGTCCGCGTGAAGCCAGCAGGCCGCGAGCGCGGCCCGCGACAAGCGCCCAACCGCCGTCGATCAGTATCGCGACGGCGAGGAACGTCGCCGAGAGTATGGCGATCTGGGCGCCGAGAGGCCGCGACGCGCTGATGAATTGCGGGAAGAACGCGCCGTAGAAGAACAAAGTCTTCGGATTGGTCAGCGACACAAGAAGCGCGCGCAGATAAATGGCGCGAAATGATTTTGGCTCAGGCCGCGTCGCTGTGAGATCGACCGGCGCCGCGCGCCACTGCGTTATGCCAAGATAGATGAGATAGGCGACGCCGACCCAGCGCAAATAGGCGAACCAGACGCCTAGCGTACCCAAAAGCTCGGTCATGCCGAGCGCCGTCAACGCAAGCTGCGCCACCATCGCGGAACTTGCGCCGGCAACGGTGAGCAATCCATAGCGCGGGCCATAAGCGACGCTGTTGGCGACGATCAAGGCGACGTTCGGGCCGGGAATCAGCATCAGAACGACGACCGCCGCCACAAAAGCGAGAAAGAGACCAGGATCGATCACGACGTCGCTCCAACTCAAAAAAGCCAATGCCATTCTGTCCTAGCGACTCCTTGCTTCGCAAGCCCGTGCGGGACTACCGCCCGACCCGGATCAATTCCGCCCAGCGGCCGGGCGTGACGCCAAAAGCGCTTTTGAATTGCCGGCTCAAATGGCTTTGATCGGCGAAGCCGGTCGCAAACGCAATTTCGGCGAGCGCTTCGCCCTGCCCGATCATGCCGCGCGCTTGCTGCAACCGCCGCATTAGCAGGAAACGATGGGGGCTCGTGGCGAAAGCAGCGCGAAAGTGACGCGACAACGCATAGCGATCGAGGCCTGAGACTTTTTCCAGCTCTTCCGATCGGACCAACCGCGTCGCATTGGCTTCCAGATATTCGCGAGCCAGATCCGCAGAGCGCCGCGCCGGCGCCGCTAGAGATTTAAGGGGTCTGCGCGCGTGACGCGCCAGGCTTTCGGCGATCCGCGCCACCAGATCATCGACCAGGAGTTCGTCCAGATCCTCGTCGAGCGCGCCCAGCGCCGCGAAGAGAACTTTGCGGAATGCAACGTCGGCGACGATCGGTTCGGCGACGAATGGCAACGGCGAACGCTCTCTGTCGAGACAACGACCGAGCAAGGACGGCTCGAGATAGAGCATCCGATAACGCAAACCGTCCTTGGTCCCTGCGCCGCCGTCGTGGACCTCGTCGGGATGCAGGATCATGATCTCGCCGGGGCGGCTGACTCTCTTCTCGCCGCGATAGCGAAAGGTCTGCACGCCATGCAATGTCACGCCGATGGCGTAAGTGTCGTGACGGTGCGGCTCGAAGGCCACGCCGTAGAAGCGCGCTTCGATCCGCTCGATTCCGGGAAAACCCGGCGCCGACACAATTTGCTCGCCGCTGTCTTCGCACGAACGTTCAAGACCTTCGAATATCCGCGCCATTAGATCACATCCCAGCGTTTTCGCGCGCTGACGGCAAGCGAGAGAAGAGTCATGTTCGATACGAAAATCGCCATCGTCCTACGGGACGATTTGGCCCCATGGCAGGCCCTCAACGTGACCGCCTTTCTGACCAGCGGAATCGTCGCGCAGTTTCCCGATATCATCGGCGAAGCTTACCGCGATCGCGCCGGCAATATCTATAATCCTCTCTCGATCCAGCCGGTCATTGTCCTTGCGGCGGATCAAGAGACGATTAACGCCATCCACAAGCGCGCCCTCGCGCAAGGCGTCAAGACTTCGGCCTATATCGAAGAGATGTTCGCGACCGGTCATGACGCCGCCAATCGCGCCGTTTTCGCCGAGTTTGCGCCTGAAGACGCCAAGGTCGTCGGGCTTGCTTTGCGCGCCGAAAAGAAGACCGTCGACAAGATCGCCAAGGGCGCGCGCAAGCACCCCTAAAGGATGGAGGCGACTTTCAGCTTAGCCCATTCGAGAATGCAGAAGCGCTGACCAACCAGCATGCCGCGTGAAAGGCGACGTCTTCTCCTTGAACATAAGGCTCGAAAGCGGCGCGGACCGTCTCGATCACGCGAGCGCGCATCGCATCGTCCGTGTCAGGAAGAACTTGTCCGAGAGGGCCG
>JASLHV010000266.1 GCA_030153205.1 Roseiarcus sp.
TTTCTCTCGCGCTTTGCGACACTCGTCTCATCGACGAACTTGTCGCTTGCGCAAAGGATAGCGCCTTCCTGAAACAAGTAATCGGTTTTGACGGCACCGCTAATCATGACGCCGAGCTTGATCGCATTGCTCTGGATAAACCGGCGATATTCGAGGCGGTTAAGACCGGCCGCGACGACGTCGCCCTGCTTGCCTTCACCTCGGGAACGACCGGCGAACCTAAGGCGACGGCGCATTTTCACCGCGATTTGCTTATCATCGCCGATGGCTATGCGAAGGAAGTACTGAACGTCGTCCCGGAAGACGTCTTTGTCGGGTCGCCGCCGCTCGCCTTTACCTTTGGGCTTGGCGGTCTCGCGATCTTTCCGCTCCGTTTTGGGGCTGCTGCAGCGCTGCTGGAAAACGCCTCGCCCCCGACCATGATCGACATTATCGAGAAATATAAAGCGACAATCTGTTTTACGGCCGCGACGGCCTATCGCGCGATGTTGGCGGCTATGGAGGAAGGCGCTGATCTTTCTTCGCTGCGCGCGGCGGTCGCGTCCGGCGAGACGTTGCCGGCTCCGGTTTACCAAGCGTGGATGGCGAAGACTGGCAAGACGATGCTCGAGGCCATCGGCTCGACAGAGATGCTGCACATCTTTATCTCCAATCGTTTCGGCGATTCCCGACCGGCTTGCACAGGCAAACCGATCAAAGGATATGAAGCGAAAATCTTTGACGAGAACATGAGCGAGGTTCCCAGAGGGACCATAGGCAGACTCGCCGTGCGCGGTCCGACGGGATGTCGGTACCTCGCCGACCCGCGTCAGGCCAATTATGTTCGCAACGGCTGGAATCTGACCGGCGATTCCTTCTGGCAGGACGACGACGGCTATTTCCATTTTACGTCCCGGAGCGACGACATGATTATATCGGCCGGGTACAATATTGCCGGACCGGAGGTCGAAGCCGCGCTACTGTCGCATGGCGATGTTATCGAATGCGCCGTGGTTGGCGCGCCGGACGAGGCGCGCGGCGAAATCGTGCAGGCGCATGTCGTGATCAAGCCGGGTGTTGGGCGTTCGTCCGAGACCGTCAAGCGCCTGCAGGACCATGTCAAGGCGACAATCGCGCCTTACAAATATCCGCGCTCGATCGTTTTCATCGACGCGCTGCCGAAGACTGCGACCGGAAAGATTCAACGCTTCAAGCTGAGGCAAGAGGCGCGTCGCTGATCGACTGCGCCAGTCGCTGTGCTCTGGTTATTCTTCCACCAGCCTTCGGCTTACCGACGCTTTGACTTTTGCAAGAAGCTTCAACGAGGCGGCCACCGTCTCCTCATCGACATCGGCCATCAGTTCTCGCTGCCAGCTTTCATGAGCCTTCGCCATCACGGCAAAGGTTTCCCGGCCGCGACGTGTCAGTTTCGCCACGGTTACTCGCTTGTCCCCGTTGAGCATCTCGCGAACGATGAGCCCATCGGCTTCAAGACGATCGGCAAGGCCGGTAATATTGCCGTTGGTCACCATCGTACGACGCGACAAGTCGCTGAGCCTGAGGCCATCGGGCTCGCGATAGAGCTGCGCGAGGAGGTCGAACTGCGGCAGGGTCGCGCCAAACTCGACCCGTAGGCGTCGGCGGATCTCTTGCGAGATCATCTTGGTGATCGAAAGCATGCGCAGCCAGAGGCGCAATTGCGATTTCTGTCCCTCCCGCGCGCCGTGGACGAGAATTTCGAAATCGGCGGAGGATTCGGAACTTTTGATGGAATGTTCGCTTGCCAAGACCGGACCAGAAGCGACGGAAACTTTCGCCGCAATAGGCTAGGATGCTTTAAATGTCAAAGATCGCGATCAACCCGCCAGCATTTTCGCGAGGATGAAGCCAGACCCCGCGCCTGCGCCAGCGCCTGGCCAAGTCGAGGCGCCGCAGAGATAGAGATTCTTGACCGGCGTGCGATAACGCGACCAACCTGCTACCGGCCGAAAGAAGAAGTTCTGATCAAGGTGATGGCTGCCGGATAGATTGTCGCCGCCGATCAGATTTGGATTCTCGCGTTGGAGATCGAGCGGCGAGAATATTGACCGCGCAAGAATATGCTTGCGAAGGTCCGGCGCATAGACCTCGAGGAGATCCAGCACGCGCTCGGCATAGGGCTCCTTTGCCTCATCCCAGTTCGTCGCTGTGATCTCGCCCGCGGCGTCGGCGCGGATTTCCGCCGGCAGAACGCGCACTTGCACCCAAAGTACGTGTTTGCCAGCCGGCGCGCGCGTCGGATCGATCGCGGTCGGCTGTCCGACAACGAGTGCGGGCTCGACCGGCAGGAGTCCGGCCGACGCCTCGGCATAAACGCGCGACATCATTTCGAGGTCTGGAGCGACGTGTACATAGGCGAAACCGCGCAAGGCTTCGCCGGCCCGCCAGGTCGGTAGATCGTCCAAGGCGAGATGCACCATCATCGTGCCTGGGCCCGGCCTAAATTTTTCCACTTCGTCTCGAAACTTCGCCGGCGAAACATCGCGCGAGATAAGATCGCCGAATACGATCTGCGGGTGGACGTTGGCGATGATGGTCTTCGCCTCGAGCCGATTGCCGCTCTCGAGCGTAACGCCCGTGGCGACGCCGGCTGCGGTGTCGATTCGCGATACGCGCTCGCCGAGACGTACTTCGCCGCCCTTGGCTTTCAGCGCTTCGACCATTGATTTGACGATCGTGTCGGCGCCGCCGCGGCCAATCACCATGCCGAAGCTCTGATTGGCCATGGATTCGAGATACGGAAATAAAGCGCCCCCCGCGACGTCGGGGGCAAAGTCCAAATGCAGACCCCAGGCGGCCATCATCGCCTTGATTTTCGGATGCTCGAAATGAGCGTCGAGAAAATCGCGAGGGGTCGCCAGCAACAATTTCAACGTGTGATATAACCAATGGACTCCCTTTTCGCGCCAAGCCTTCCAGACCACTCTCGCAGCGCCCCAAGACGGCATCGGCGCGCCCAGCAGCGCAAAGAGATGCGGCGCGTCGCCAGCGAAGCGGATCACTAAATCTCGCCATGCCTTCGCGTCCGCCGCGGACAGCGCCGCTATGCCGGCGGCTGTTGTCTCTAAGTCTCGGCTCACGCCGAGATAGGTCGCGTCACGAAAGACGCTCGCAAAACAATGTTCCGCGGGGCTGAAGGCAAGACCATGCGCCAGAAGCACCTCCTTATGCGCGGCGAAGAATGGCGAGCCGGCGAACATTGAAAGGTTCATGGCGCAGAGATCGTGGCGGAAGCCCGGCAGCGTGGCCTCGCGCGTTTTCACCGCGCCGCCGGCCTCCAGTTTTTCTTCGACGACCGCTACGCGCCACCCTTTCTCTGAAAGTCGCACCGCGGCAGCCAATCCATTATGGCCGGCGCCGATTATGACTGCGTCATAAGCCATGGCTTGCCCATTTAATTCCATGCAAATCCAAGCAATTTACTTGGCCCGAGCAAACGGTCGCGCGAGGCGACTCTTCTCGGCGCACGGCGATAACAGGGGAAGTCTGACTTATCCAGGCGCTTTCGACAATATCCACGGCTTCCCGGGGCGAGGTCGGGTGTCCTGCGCGTAGCGCCGGTCAGGCTCCCAATTGTTGCGATATCATATTTCTCCACGTAATCTCCCTCGATCAGCGCCGCTGGAGGACGACTTGTCCGGAGGGGCGGGCGCGATATCGGAGGACGCTTATGAGTTCAAACGAGACCCTCGCCGACCTCGCTTCTGCGCTTCTTTCGGGAGGCGTACGGGTCGTCGATCTCTCCGCACCGCTTGGCCCAAATACGCCGTTGATCTATCTCCCGCCGAATATCGGCAAGAACACGCCGCCGGTGAAGGTGCATACGATCTCGAAATACGACGCCGATGGACCTTACTGGGCTTGGAATTGGCTCGAACTCGGCGAGCATTCCGGCACACATTTCGACGCGCCGCGCCACTGGATCAGCGGCAGGGATTATCCCGACGGTTCAACCGATAAGATCTCGCCGAAAAATTTCGTCGCCCCCGTTGTTGTAATCGATCGCTCCAAGGAGACTGCGGAGAACTCTGACTATTTGCTTACCGTCGACAGCATCAAAGCGTGGGAAAAGCAGCACGGCGAGATCGAGCCCGGAGTCTGGGTTCTCCTCCGTACTGATTGGTACAAACGCGGCGATAGTGCGGAAACTTTCCTTAACGCCGACGCCAACGGGCCGCATTCGCCCGGACCAACCGCTGAAGCGATCACTTACCTGATCTCGAAGGGCGTGATCGGATGGGGCTCCGAGACGGTCGGCACTGACGCCGGCTCGGCCGCCGGCATGAACCCGCCTTTCCCCGCCCATACGCTGATGCATCAGGCCAATCGCTACGGGCTTGCGAGCCTCTGCCATCTCGACGAGCTTCCGCCGAGGGGCGCCATTCTCATTGCAGCGCCGTTGAAATTTGTTGACGGCACGGGTTCGCCAGTTCGCGCCCTCGCGCTGACGCCGGCGTAAGGCGATCTGCAATGGCGGGGGCGGACTATGTGATCGTCGGCGGCGGCGTCAATGGACTGGTCGCCGCCGCAATGCTTGGGAGGAAGGGCCATAAGGTTCTTCTGCTTGAGCGCACCGACCGCATTGGCGGTTGCATGCGCAGCGAAGAGATAACCGAGCCCGGCTTTATCCACGACGTGATGGCGACGACGCTCGTCTTGTTCCTGACGTCGCCCGCCTACGGCGCGCTCGGCAAAGACCTCGAGGCGCGTGGCTTCGCCGTCGCGCACAGCGACCTGCCGACCGGCGTGCTGCGATCAGACGGCTCGTCACTGCTATTTTCCCGTGACCGCGCACGGAACGTCGCCGCATTCGAGGCTTGCGCTAAGGGCGATGGCGAGACTTTCGCCACGGAAATGGGGCGAATGGGCGCTGACGCGCCCTTCTTGTTTTCGTTGCTTGGCGGCTCCCTATGGTCGCGGCAGATGGCGATGACGGTCGCGCGAGAGGCGTGGAAGCGCGGGCCGCGCGCCTTTGCCGCTTGGTTCGGCGAAGCGCTTCGGCCGGCTCGATCCTATCTCGAATCGGCGTACGCCTCCGACGCCATCCACGCGCTTTGGGCGCCCTGGGGTCTCCATTGCGGCCTTAACCCGGAGAGTACGTATTCCGCGCAGATGATCAAAGTGATCGCCTTCGCTGTCGAAATGGCGGGCTGCCCGATCGCCATTGGCGGCGTGAAAACGCTTCTTTCCGCCTTTGAACGGTTGATCCGCGACCAGGGCGGCGAAATCCGTTGCGACGCAGATGTCGATCGCATCGAGATCGACCCAAGCAATCGCGTTCGCACCCTTCGTCTGAGTTCGGGGGAACGAATCGAGGCGTTGAAGGGAATTGTCTGCTCGATGACGCCGTCGCAACTTTACGGCCGTCTCTTGCGCGATCACCCTCCCTCGTCGGAAGTTGCCGCCTCGCTAAAGAACTATCGCTACGGCAAAGGCGATATGCAGATTCATTACGCGCTCGATGCGCCGCCAAAATGGAAAGGCGGAGAGGAGCTCGGCAAAGTCGCGCTGCTCCATGTGACGCCTGGCCTCGATGGCGTGTCGCGCGCCGCAAATGAATGCGAGCGCGGACTCCTGCCGGCAGAGCCGACCATTTGTGTTGGCCAGCCGACAGCGCTTGACCCTTCACGCGCGCCGGCCGGCAAGGCGATCTTGTGGCTGCAACTTCCCGAGGCTCCGAGATATCTTAAAGGGGACGCGGCTGGCGAGATTTCGGTGCCAAGCGACGGGCAGTGGACCGGCGATGTCCGCGAAGCTTTTGCCGATCGCGTGGAGGCGTTGTTCTCACGGCATATCGTTGATTTTCGCAGCCACGTCATCGCCCGCAAGAGCTATTCGCCCGCCGATCTCGAAGCGATGAACGTCAACCTGGTCGGCGGCGATCCATATGGAGGTTATTGCGGCGTGGACCAATTCTTCCTCTGGCGGCCGTTCGCCGGTTCGATTAAT
>JASLHV010000417.1 GCA_030153205.1 Roseiarcus sp.
TCAACAATCTCGATCTTGCGTTCAATATCGTCGCCGATCAAAGACGTATCGATGCGGTTCTCCAAAATGACCGGTCGATACCCGCGCTCCACCAGCTTGCGGGTTACCCAGGCACCGTTCACGCCTAGTCCGCCGGTCAGCAAGATGTTCATTGCACCACTTCTCCTTTATGGACGTCGGCGCTAGTGAACGGCGGCAAACATGATGCGCTCCTCGGTGGCTTCCGCGGGTGAGAATTCCTCCACAACCCGACCGGCGCGATAAACCAGGATCCGATCTGAAAGATTTATGATTTCCGGCAGGTACGACGAGATGACCACAACGGCGATGCCCTCGTCCGCCAGCCGATTAATGAATTGGTGAATCTCGGCGATCGCGCCGACATCGACGCCGCGAGTGGGCTCATCGAAGATAATGAGCTTCGGCTTCTGCACCAATGACTTCGCTATCACGACCTTCTGCTGGTTTCCCCCCGAAAGTTCGATGACCCGCGCATTGCCATTGATCGCGCGAATGCTGAGCGCCTTGGTCCAGGTAGCGGCCAGCCGCTGCATCTCCTGCATGTCCACGATCAGGTGCGAAGCGATGCTAGCTGCGGCCAGCTCGTTTACCTGCAGGTTCTCCGCGATCGACATGGTTTCAAAAAACCCTTCGAGCTTCCGGTCCTCAGTGACGTAGACAATGCCGTCGCGTACGGCCGGTCGCGGAACGCGATAGCGAATCGCCTTACCGAAGAGGTGGATCTCGCCTCCGTAAAAGAAGTCCCGCTTGACGATGCCAGAGATGATCTTTGCCGTCTCCGTTCGTCCGGAGCCGATCAGGCCGAACACACCGGTAATTTGCCCGGCATATATGGTGAATGAGTTATTGCGCACGATTCTGCCCATGGACAGATTCTTGACGCTCAGCACCTTGGCCCCCGGGCGCCGTGCATTGCCCTCCACTGCCCTGCGTTGATAGAGCTGATTGCTGAGCGCCCTTCCCACCATGGCGCGAATAATCTTATCGCGATCGAAGTTCTTGGCTTCGTCGGTGACAACCAGCTCGCCATCGCGAAGGATACTAATTCTGTCCGCATTCTGCAGCGCCTCCTCGAGGGCGTGCGAGATAAAGACAATCGAGACGCCGCGCTTCTTCAGATTCTTCATCAACGAGAAGAAGTAATACTTTTCCTCCGGCGTCAGCGACGCGGTAGGTTCGTCGAAAACGATAACTCGGGCGTTCTGGCGGACGGCGCGCGCGATTTCGACCATTTGCTTTTTGGCCGCGCCGAGAGTCGAAACCTTGGCCCACGGGTCCACATCAAAATTCATCGAATTAAGAAACGTCTGCGCGGCGATGTAGATGCCGCGCAGACGATTGAACAGCTTCTCGTCGCCGAGATACAGATTTTGGGCGACGGTCATCGACGGAACCAGACTGGTTTCCTGGAAGACCATCGTCAGTCCGTGTCGCAACGCCTCGGCGGGCGACCTGAAGGACACGGGCTTGCCCTCAAGAAGCATAGTGCCGCGCGTGGCTTCCGTGACTCCGGCCATTATTTTGGTCAGCGTCGACTTGCCGGCGCCGTTTTCGCCGACTAGGCCATGAATTTCGTTTGCACGAAGATCAAATGTCACGTCACTGAGAGCCGGGACACCGCGATATTCCTTCGTTACGTTCCGCATCTCGATCAGGGGGCTCATGCTCGCGACTCCCCGTTGCGCGCCTGCTCGAGGGATAAAATTGCATTTCCACCTTTGCTCGTGAGCAACAATCGATCGCCGCGCTCCAGACAGCTGGTAATGCCATGCCGCTTGCCGTCTGCGCGACTGTGAAAGCTCCTGGCGGGAGTGAAATCAGGGTCCAACCCCACGATCAGACCGTATGAGCGCGACGGCGCCCACGGCTTCAATTCACCCAGCTGCTTGATGGCGCCGGCCTGCAGGGGCTCACGATAGTCTCTTGCGGAATGAAGGGAGGGCGCCACCCAGAATCGAGGATCGATCTCGCGCATCATGCGCTGGCGGAACTGCGGTTCGCGCAAAACGAACTCGACCAGCTGCGAACGAGGCGCAAAGACCGAGAGCCAATAGCCGCCCTGCGGGCTGTGCGTTAGCCGCGCCGGATAGCCTGGAATTTCCGACAGAAGCGATTGAGTGTGGCCACTGCTGATCTCGATGAGCCGATGCCGCCATGCTTCCGCGACCACTATTCGGCCGTCCGGAGCCGCGACAACACCCCCCGGCCATGCCAACGCGTCAGCGAGGCAGCGCGCCTTGCCGTTTCGCAAATCGATACGCCAAACTGAGCCGCTGCAATTGCCGTCGAGCAGATCGCGGGTCCATTCCGAGGGGGTGTTGGCCTGCGAGCCGAGGCAGACGAGGAGTGCCTCGGGCCCCAAGAAATGCAGGGCTGTGGGGCACCTGAGCGCACGCCCCTCGACTTCGTAGAGACGATCACCGTCCTTCGCGCCACCGACGAGAACGATCTCACCGCCGGCCAGACCTATCGCGAGCACGCCAGTCGGATCGGCGCCGATAGCGGAAATGACGTTTTCATAGTCGGTTATTTTCTCCGGCCTTGGTTTGGGGCCCTCAGGCAATTCGAACAGTGACGATCCGCTGCTGAACAGTACACGGCGACCGTCGAACGCGATGTTGTCCGGCGCGCCGATTTCTACCAAGGTGGTAGCCTTTTCCAAAACGTGATTTGGACGGAACGCCCCATCCATGGATGGAATCGTAA
>JASLHV010000307.1 GCA_030153205.1 Roseiarcus sp.
CCGCGGCCGCCTTCACCTTCACGCGCCATTTGTTCTCTTCCGTCACTTGACGCGAGGATCGCCGAATGCGCCCTCGCTCGCTTGGGGTTTCGTCTTAGAAGTCGAGACCGCCCTCCCGGGCCGCCTCGGCGAGCGCCTTGACGCGCCCATGAAACAGATAGCCGCCGCGATCGAACACGACTTGCTTCACACCCGCCTGCAGCGCGCGCTCAGCAATCTGCTTGCCGACCTGACGCGCCGCTTCGATATTCGCGCCGGTCTTCAAGCTGTCGCGGTTGCCCTTTTCGAGAGAAGAAGCGGCAACGATCGTCACGCCCTTTTCGTCGTCGATCACCTGGGCGTAGATCTGCGCGGACGAGCGAAACACGCTCAGCCGCAGACGACCATAAGCACGCGCGCGGATCGTGCGGCGAATGCGCGCCTTGCGGCGATCTTCCGTTTTCTGCGCCATAGCGCGCTCCTTACTTCTTCTTGCCTTCCTTGCGGAAGATAAATTCGCCGACGTATTTCACGCCCTTGCCCTTGTAGGGCTCGGGGCCGCGCACGGCCCGAATTTCCGCGGCGACCTGCCCCACCTGGCGCTTATCGGCGCCAACAATGGTGATTTCGGTCGGCTTGGGCGTCGTGATCGTGACGCCCGTCGGAATCGGGAACATCACGTCATGGCTGTAGCCGAGCGAGAGCTGCAGGTTCTTGCCCGCGACCGCCGCCTTGTAACCGACGCCGTTGATCTCGAGCTTCTTTTCGAAACCGCTGGTCACGCCGAGGACAAGGTTCTGGATTTGCGAGCGCGACATGCCCCACATGGCGCGCGCGCGTTTGGATTCGCTGCGCGGCGCAACGCTGATGAGATTGCCCTCGAGCTTGACGTCGACGTCGTCAGGCGCGGTGAACTTCAATTCGCCCTTGGCGCCTTTGACAGCGACCGTATGCCCATCCAGCTTGGCGGTGACGCCGGCTGGCACGGTGACGGGCTTTTTGCCGATACGAGACATTTTTACGTTCCGTCAGGTTAGCCGGTCAGAAGACCTTGCAGAGGACTTCGCCGCCGACATGATGCTCGCGCGCGGCATGGTCCGCCATGACGCCTTTCGGCGTCGACATGATCGTCACGCCGAGACCGTTGGCGACGCGGGGCATGCCGTCGACCGCGACATAGACGCGACGGCCAGGCTTCGAGACGCGCTCGATCTGGCGGATCACCGGCTGGTTGTCAGAATATTTCAATTCGATCTCGAACTCGGTGCGGCCATTGCCGAACTCCGTCGTCGAATAGCCGCGGATATAGCCTTCGGCCTGAAGCACGTCGAGCACATGCGCGCGCAACTTCGAGCCCGGCGTCGAGACTTTGCCGCGACGGCGCATCTGCGCGTTGCGAATACGGGTGAGCATATCGCCCAAGGGATCGTTCATCGCCATGATCTACTTCCTCACCAGCTCGACTTGACCAAGCCGGGGATCAAACCCTTGTTGCCGAGTTCACGCAGCGCGATGCGCGACATTTTGAGCTTGCGATAGACCGAACGCGGGCGTCCGGTAACCTCGCAGCGATTGCGAACGCGGCCAGGCGAGGCGTTGCGCGGCAATTGATTGAGCTTCAAGCGCGCTTCGAAACGCTCTTCCATCGCCAGGTTGTCGTTATTCGCGATCGCCAGGAGACGCTTGCGGCGGCCGGAATATTTCTTGGCCAGTTTCGCGCGCCGATTGTTCTTCTCGATTGAACTCTTCTTCGCCATCAGGTTCTGCCTCGCATTTCCGCGTTTGAGCTCTTACCGCTCACTGCCGGAATGGAAAATTGAAAGCGCGCAGCAAAGCCCGCGCCTCCGCGTCAGTCTTGGCCGTCGTGCATACGACGATATCCATGCCAAGCATCGCTTCCGCTTTATCGTAGTTGATTTCAGGGAAGATGATGTGCTCCTTGACGCCAAGAGCATAGTTTCCGCGTCCGTCGAAGGACTTCGGATCAAGTCCGCGAAAATCGCGTACGCGCGGCAGCGCCACGGTGACGAGACGATCGAGGAATTCGTACATGCGCGTCTGACGCAAAGTGACCTTGGCGCCGATTGGCATGTTCTCGCGCACCTTGAAGGTCGAAATCGCCTTGCGCGCGCGGGTGATGACCGGCTTCTGACCGGCGATCAGCGCGAGATCCGCCGCGGCCGCCGACACTTTCTTGGTGTCGTTGACGGCTTCGCCGACGCCCATGTTGAGGACGATCTTCTCGATCCGCGGCACTTCGAGCGCGTTCTTGTAACCGAACTCCTTGACGAGCTGGGGTACGATGTCCTCGCGATAGAGTTTCTTCAGGCGCGCGACATAGTCCTTTGGCGCAGCCGCAACCTTGCCTTCGGCGGCCGTTTCAGTGGCCGGCGCCTTCGCCTTGCCCTTGGCCTGCTTCGGGGCGTCGGCCGACTTTTCGGCCTTTGGCGTCTTGGCGGGCTTGGCCGCCTTGTCTTTTGCCTCAGCCATCGATCAAATCTCCGGAACGCTTAGCGAAACGGACCTTGCGGCCGTCATCGAGAGTCTTGAAGCCGACGCGGGTCGGCTTGCCGCTCTTGGGATCGAGGATCGCCAGGTTGGACAGGTTGATCGACGATTCCTTGGAAATAATTCCGCCCTCCTGCTGGGCGGTCTGGCGCTGATGACGCTTGACGAGGTTGACCCCCTGGACAAGCGCGCGCGACTCGCGCGGATCGACCGAGAGTACTTCGCCCGAGCGGCCCTTGTCGCGGCCCGTGAGGACGACGACCTTGTCGCCTTTCTTGATCTTGGCCGCCATCACAACACCTCCGGCGCAAGCGAAATGATCTTGACGTGGTTCTTTGCGCGAAGCTCGCGCGGCACCGGTCCAAAGATACGGGTGCCGACCGGCTCGGCTTGATTGTTGATCAGCACGGCTGCGTTGGAATCGAAACGGATCACCGAACCGTCCGAGCGGCGGATGTCCTTGGCGGTGCGCACAACGACCGCCTTCATGACGTCGCCCTTCTTCACGCGTCCGCGCGGGATCGCCTCTTTGATCGAGACGACGATGATGTCGCCGACCGAAGCGTATTTCCGCTTCGATCCGCCCAACACCTTGATGCACATCACCCGGCGGGCGCCGGAATTGTCGGCGACGTCGAGATTGGTCTGCATCTGAATCATGACATTCTCGCTTTCTGATCAGATCGGTTTCCGGCGCTTCAGCCGGACCTTCATCCGATAGGGCTTCGCAGCCCCGCTCCTACCTATTCCTAATCACTCAACCCTTGGCGGCGGCGCCGACCACGATCCAGCGCTTCAGCTTCGAGATCGGCTTCGTCTCCTCGATCGACACCGTGTCGCCGACCTTCTGGGTCTTGTTCTCGACATGGGCGTGATAGTTCTTGGAGCGACGCACGGTTTTCTTGAGCAGCGGATGCGTGAAACGCCGCTCGACCTTGACGACCAAGGTCTTCTCTTGCTTGTCGCTGACGACGACGCCCTGGAGTATTCGCTTCGGCATGGTCTTCGTCCTCAACCCTTGTTCTTAGCCGCGCGCTTGGCCGCGGCGATCGTCTTGGCCCGCGCAATGTCGCGGCGAACGACGCGCACCCGCGCCGTATTCTGCAACTGGCCGCTCGCGCGCTGAAAGCGCAGATTGAACTGCTCCTTCTTGAGAGCGAGCGTCTCGTCAGCGAGCTGATCGTCCGTCATCACGTGAAGATCAGAGAGGCGGTTCTTCGATTTCATCGGTTCGGCCTCCTATTCCGCGATGCGCTGTACGAAGCGCGTCTTGATCGGCAGTTTCGCGGCGGCGAGATCCATCGCTTCACGCGCGGTCTCGGGCGGCACGCCGTCGATCTCGAACATGATGCGGCCCGGCGCGACGCGCACGACCCAAAGCTCGGGCGCGCCCTTGCCTTTACCCATGCGCACTTCGACGGGCTTCTTGGAAACCGGAACGTCGGGGAAGACGCGGATCCAGACGCGGCCGGCGCGCTTCATGTGACGCGTCAAGGCGCGACGAGCGGCCTCGATCTGACGCGCGGTGACGCGATCGGGCTCCATCGCCTTCAGGCCGAACTGGCCGAAGCTCAGTTGGAAGCCCGCCTTGGCGACGCCGCGGATACGGCCCTTGAAGGCCTTCCGGTATTTGGTGCGCTTAGGTTGCAGCATGGTTCAAAAACTTTCCAATCGATCAGGCGGCGTCGCGATCGCGCGGCTCACGTTCGCGCCGCGGACGGCCACCGGAATGGTCGGCTTCGGCGAGCTTCTTGTCCTGCGCCATCGGATCATGCTCGAGGATCTCGCCCTTGAAGATCCAGACCTTGATGCCGCACGTGCCATAGGCCGTGTGCGCCGTGGCCACGCCGTAGTCGACGTCCGCGCGAAGCGTGTGCAACGGCACGCGTCCCTCACGGTACCATTCGAGACGAGCGATTTCAGCGCCCCCCAGGCGCCCCGAGCAATTGATACGAATGCCTTCCGCGCCGAGACGCATCGCCGACTGCACTGCGCGCTTCATGGCGCGGCGGAAGGCGACGCGGCGCTCGAGTTGCTGAGCGATCGAGTCCGCGACCAGCGTCGCGTCGACCTCGGGCTTGCGCACTTCGACGATATTGATGACGACTTCCGACTCGGTGAGCTTGGCGACGAGCTTGCGGATCTTGTCGATATCCGCGCCCTTCTTGCCGATCACCACGCCGGGACGCGCCGAATGGATCGTCACGCGGCACTTCTTGTGCGGACGCTCGATCACGATCTTCGACACCGCCGCCTGCTTAAGGTTCTTCAGCAGCACCGCGCGGATCTTCATGTCCTCGTGGAGGAGCTTGCCGTATTCGGCCTTGCTCGAATACCAACGCGAATCCCACGTCCGGTTGATGCCGAGGCGTAGTCCGATCGGATTGACCTTCTGACCCATCGATCTCTCCTCAGGCCGCGGCTTCAGCGGCTTCCGCCGCCTGCTCGCGCACGATGATCGTCAAATTCGAAAACGGCTTCTCGATGCGTCCCGCCCGACCGCGCGCGCGGGGGCTGAAGCGCTTCATCACCATGGCGCGGCCGACATAGGCCTCGCGGACGACGAGATCGTCAACATCGAGGTCGTGATTGTTCTCGGCGTTCGCGATCGCCGACTCCAACGCCTTGCGCACTTCATGCGAAATGCGCTTGTTGGAGAATTCGAGTTCAGCGAGCGCGCTCGCAACCTTCTTGCCGCGGATGAGCTGAGCGAGAAGGTTCAACTTGCGCGGGCTGACGCGCAACATATGCACGACCGCCTTTGCTTCCTTTTCGCCGAGCGCGCGAGGCCTAGCTTGTTTCGACATGGCTATTAAGCCCTCTTCGCCTTCTTGTCCGCCGAATGGCCATGGAACGTACGGGTCGGCGCGAACTCGCCGAACTTGTGGCCGATCATGTCTTCCGACACGGAGACGGGCACGTGCTTGTGACCGTTGTAGACGCCGAAAGTCAGGCCGACGAATTGCGGCAGGATCGTCGAACGACGGCTCCAGATCTTGATCACGTCGGAGCGGCCCGAGCCACGTGCGGTCTCGGCCTTCTTCAGCAGATAGCCGTCGATGAACGGGCCCTTCCAAATGGAACGCGTCATGGTTTAGCTCTTCTTCTTGCGGGCATGCCGCGAGGAAATGATGAATTTGTTGGTCGACTTGTTCGACCGCGTCTTCTTGCCCTTGGTCGGCTTGCCCCACGGACTGACCGGATGACGACCGCCCGAAGTGCGGCCTTCGCCGCCGCCGTGCGGATGGTCGACCGGGTTCATGGTGACGCCGCGATTGTGCGGACGATGCCCGAGCCAACGGTTGCGCCCGGCCTTGCCGATCGAAATGTTCATGTGATCAGGGTTCGACACCGCGCCGACCGTGCCGAAGCACTGGCCGTGGACCAGGCGCTGCTCGCCCGACTTCAAGCGCAGGATGACGTAACCCTGGTCGCGACCGACGATCTGCGCGTACGTCCCGGCCGAACGCGCGAGCGCCCCGCCCTTGCCGATCTTCATCTCGACATTGTGGACGATCGTGCCGACCGGGATATTCGCCAGCGGCATGGCGTTGCCGGGCTTCACGTCGACCTGCTCGCCCGACACGACTTCGTCGCCGACGCCGAGACGCTGCGGCGCGATGATATAGGCCTGCTCGCCGTCCGTATATTTGATCAGCGCGATGAAGGACGTGCGGTTCGGATCATATTCCAGACGCTCGACCTTGGCCGCGACATTGAGCTTACGCCGCTTGAAATCGACGATGCGATAGGACTGCTTGTGGCCGCCGCCGCGGAAGCGAACCGTGACACGGCCAGCGTTGTTGCGGCCGCCCTTTTCCGACTTGCCTTCGGTCAACGCCTTGATCGGCTTGCCCTTATGGAGCTCGCTGCGGTCGACGATCACCAATTGGCGAAGGCCCGGCGTGCTCGGCTTGTATGTTTTGAGAGCCATGGTCGAGAACCCTTAGAGCCCGGTCGTGACGTCGATGCGCTCGCCATCGGCCAGCGTCACGATCGCCTTCTTGACATCCTGCTGCACGCCGCGCACGCCACGGAAGACTTTCGTCTTGCCCTTGCGCAACAGCGTGTTCACGCCCGTCACCTTGACGTTGAAGAGCTGCTCGACCGCCGCCTTGATCTGCGGCTTGGTCGCGTCGCGCTTGACCTTGAAGACGACCTGATTGGCTTCGGAAGCCATGGTCGCCTTCTCGGTAATCACCGGCGCAACGATAATATCGTAATGGCGCGGGTCTTTGCTCATTTGAACCGCGCCTCCAGCGCATCAATAGCGGCCTTGGTCAGCACCAGCTTCTCGCGGCGAATGATGTCATAGACATTGACGCCCTGAACCGGCAGCACGTCGATGTGCGGAATGCTGCGCGCGGCCTTGGCGAAATTCGCCTGAACCGCGGCGCCATCGATGATCAGAGCGCTGGTCAGAGAGGTCTTGTCGAATGAAGCGCGTAGGGACTTGGTCTTCGGCTCAGCGAGTTCAGCGTTTTCCCAAACGATGATCGCGCCGTCGCGCGCCTTGGCCGAAAGCGCGTGCCTCAAAGCGAGCGCGCGAACCTTCTTCGGCAGGCCGTGCTCGTGCGAACGTACGACAGGGCCCATCGCCCTGCCGCCGCCGCGGAACTGCGGCACGCGGGCCGAACCGTGACGAGCGCCGCCGGTGCCCTTCTGCTTGTACATTTTCTTGCCGGTGCGGTGGATTTCCGCGCGGCCGAGAGTCTTATGCGTGCCAGCCTGCCGCTTGGCGAGCTGCCAGCGGATCATGCGCGCGATCAGATCCTGACGCGGCTCGAGACCAAAGATTTCGTCGTTGAGCTCCAGGGAGCCGGCGGCGGCGCCGCCGATCGACGTGACGTCGATTTTCATCTGTCAGGCTCCCTTCGTCTCGGTTGCGTCAGCCGACGCTTCCTCGGCGCGCAGACGGAATTTGCCGGGCTGCGGCGCGTCCTTTGGCAAAGGCTTCTTGACGGCGTCGCGCACCGCGATCCAGCCGCCCGAATGCCCCGGCACCGAACCCTCGACGAGGATCAGTCCACGCTCGACGTCCGTCTGGACGACGCGCAGATTCTGCGTCGTCACCTGCTCGACGCCGAGATGGCCGGCCATCTTTTTGTTCTTCCAGGTCTTGCCGGGGTCCTGACGGCCGCCGGTCGAACCATGCGAACGATGGGAAACCGAAACGCCGTGGGTCGCGCGCAAGCCGCCGAAATTCCAGCGCTTCATCGGACCGGCGAAGCCCTTGCCGATCGTCACGCCGGTGACGTCGACATACTGGCCGGGGATGAAGTGATCGGCGGTGATTTCCGCGCCGACCGGGATGAGCTTGTCCTCGTTCACGCGGAACTCGGCGATCTTCATCTTCGGCTCGACCTTGGCGACGGCGAAGCGCTGACGCTCAGCCTTCGACACGTTCTTGACCTTGGCGCGGCCGATCCCGAGCTGCAGAGCGGTATAACCGTTCTTGTCCTGAGTACGATGGGCCACGACCTGGCAGCCCTCGACTTTGAGGACTGTAACCGGCACATGGTCGCCTGCGTCAGTGAAGACGCGGGTCATACCCATTTTCTGTGCGATAATGCCTGAACGCATGGCGTTTAGTTCCTCAAGGCGCATTCTGCTTTTAGCGAAGAGGCGCCCAGTGATTGTCCTTAGAGCTTGATCTCGACGTCGACGCCGGCGGCTAGATCGAGCTTCATCAAAGCATCGACCGTCTGCGGCGTCGGATCGACAATGTCGAGAACCCGCTTGTGAGTGCGAATTTCGAACTGTTCGCGCGATTTCTTGTCGACATGCGGCGAGCGGTTCACCGTGAACTTCTCGATGCGGGTCGGCAATGGAATCGGGCCGCGCACCCTTGCGCCCGTACGCTTGGCGGTCGACACAATCTCCTTGGTCGACGCGTCAAGCACGCGGTGATCGAACGCTTTCAGACGGATGCGGATATTCTGCGTATTCATGGCTCAATTCCTTGACCGGCGCGGACGGGGGCGGTCCCCCCGCCCGATTGTCGTCGTCTCAATTTACTCGCTGATCGAAACGACGACGCCGGAACCAACCGTACGGCCGCCCTCGCGGATGGCGAAGCGGAGCTTCTCCTCCATGGCGATCGGCACGATGAGCGCGACGTCGATGGTGACGTTGTCGCCAGGCATGACCATTTCCGTGCCGGCCGGCAGCGTGACGATGCCCGTCACGTCCGTGGTGCGGAAATAGAATTGCGGACGATAGTTGGTGAAGAACGGCGTGTGGCGGCCGCCCTCTTCCTTGGTGAGGATATATGCCTCAGCCTTGAACTTGGTGTGCGGCTTGACCGAGCCGGGCTTGCACAGAACTTGGCCGCGCTCGACTTCCTCGCGCTTCGTGCCGCGGAGCAAGCAACCAACGTTGTCGCCCGCCTCGCCCTGGTCGAGAAGCTTGCGGAACATTTCGACGCCGGTGACGGTCGTCTTGACGGTGGGCTTGAGGCCAACGATCTCGACTTCCTCGCCGACCTTGATGATGCCGCGCTCGATACGGCCGGTCACGACGGTGCCGCGGCCAGAGATCGAGAACACGTCTTCGACCGGCATCAGGAAGGGTTGATCCTTCGGACGCTCGGGTTGCGGGATGTAGCGATCGACCTCAGCCATCAGCTTCAGGATCGAGTCATGGCCCTTCTCCGGATCCTTGCCTTCGAGCGCCATCAGGGCCGAGCCCTTGATCACCGGGATGTCGTCGCCGGGAAAATCGTATTTCGAAAGAAGCTCGCGGACTTCGAGCTCGACGAGCTCGAGGAGCTCCGGATCGTCGACCATGTCGACCTTGTTCATGTAGACGACGAGCGCCGGCACGCCGACCTGGCGGGCGAGCAGGATGTGCTCGCGGGTCTGCGGCATCGGGCCGTCAGCAGCCGAGACGACGAGAATGGCGCCGTCCATCTGCGCAGCGCCGGTGATCATGTTCTTCACATAGTCGGCGTGGCCGGGGCAGTCGACGTGAGCATAGTGACGGTTCTTCGTCTCGTATTCGACGTGAGCCGTGGAAATGGTGATGCCGCGCGCCTTCTCTTCCGGCGCCTTGTCGATCTGGTCATAAGCGGTGAAGGTCGCGCCGCCCGTCTCGGCCAGAACCTTGGTGATCGCAGCCGTCAACGACGTCTTGCCGTGATCGACGTGACCGATCGTGCCAATGTTACAGTGCGGTTTGTTCCGCTCGAATTTTGACTTGGCCATTTACAGGACTCCTATCGCCTTCCTGATGACTAGATGGGTACTTTCGCGTTCCAGCTTTAGCCTTACGCGTACTTTGCTTGGATTTCGGTCGCTACGCTCGGGGGGACCTGCTCGTAGTGATCGAATTGCATGGTGAAGCTCGCGCGACCTTGCGTGCCGGAGCGAAGCTGGTTCACGTAGCCGAACATATTAGCCAGCGGCACCATGGCGTTGATCACCACGGCGTTGGCGCGCATGTCCTGCCCCTGCACATGGCCGCGACGGGACAAGAGATCGCCCATCACGAAGCCCGTGTGCTCTTCCGGCGTCACGACTTCGACCTTCATGATCGGCTCGAGCAGAACCGAACCGCCCTTCTGCAAGGCTTCGCGGAACGCGGCGCGGGCCGCGATTTCGAAGGCCAGAACAGAGGAGTCGACGTCATGGTAGGCGCCGTCCACCAGCGTCGCCTTGACATCGACGACCGGGAAGCCGGCGAGAACGCCCGAACCCATGACGCTGTTGATGCCCTTTTCGACGCCGGGGATATATTCCTTCGGCACCGAGCCGCCGACGATCTTGGATTCGAAGGACGAACCCGCGCCCGCTTCCGCCGGCTCGAAGATAATCTCGACCTTCGCGAACTGACCGGTGCCGCCGGTCTGCTTCTTATGCGTGTAGTTGATATCGACCTTCTTGGTCAGCTTTTCGCGATACGCGACCTGCGGCTGACCGATATTGGCGTCGACCTTGTACGTACGCTTCAGAATGTCGACCTTGATGTCGAGATGAAGCTCGCCCATGCCCTTGAGGATGGTCTGGCCGGATTCCTGATCAGTCGAGACGCGGAAGGACGGGTCTTCGGCGGCCAGCTTCTGCAAGGCGATGCCGAGCTTCTCCTGGTCGGCCTTCGACTTCGGCTCTATCGCGATTTCGATGACCGGCTCCGGGAACTCCATCTTTTCCAAGATCACGGGCTTCTGCATGTCGCAGAGCGTGTCGCCGGTGCGCGTATCCTTGAGGCCCGCGAGCGCGACAATGTCGCCCGCATAAGCCTCTTTGATGTCTTCGCGGTTGTTCGCGTGCATGAGCAACATGCGCCCGACGCGCTCTTTCTTATCCTTGGTCGAGTTGAGCGCGGTCGTGCCCGATTCAACCTTGCCGGAATAGACTCGGCTGAAGGTGATCGTGCCGACGAAAGGATCGTCCATGATCTTGAAGGCGAGCATGGAGAAAGGCTCGGTGTCCTTGGGCAGGCGCACCACTTCCTCGCCCGTATTCATGTCGACGCCCTTGATCGCTTCGCGATCGAGCGGCGAAGGCAGGAAGTCGACGACGGCGTCGAGCAAAGGCTGCACGCCCTTGTTCTTGAAGGCCGAGCCGCAAAGGACGGGAATGAAGGTGATCTGACGGACGGCCTGGCGGACGAGGCGCTTCAGCGTGTCGACATCCGGCTCTTTGCCGTCGAGATAGGCGGCCATGACGTCGTCATCGAGTTCGACGGCCGCTTCGATAAGGGCGAGGCGATATTCTTCGGCTTTGTCTTTGAGATCTGCGGGAATTTCTTCATCGTGGTATTTGGCGCCGAGACCTTCGTCTTCCCAGACCACGGCTTTCATACGAATAAGATCGATAATGCCTTTAAAGCTGCTCTCGGACCCGATCGGGAGTTGAACACATACCGGTCGGCCGCCGACCTTGGTTTTAATTTCATCGACGCATCGGAAAAAGTCGGCGCCGATCTTGTCCATCTTGTTCACGAACACGACGCGCGGAACATTGTATTTGTCGGCTTGTCGCCAAACGGTCTCGGTCTGAGGCTCGACGCCTTGGTTGCCGTCGAGTACGCATACTGCGCCGTCTAGAACGCGAAGCGAACGCTCGACTTCGATGGTGAAGTCGACGTGGCCGGGCGTGTCGATGATGTTGAGGCGTTTGCCGTTCCAGAACGTGGTCGTCGCGGCGGAGGTGATCGTGATGCCGCGCTCTTGCTCCTGCTCCATCCAATCCATCGTAGCGGCGCCGTCATGGACTTCGCCGATCTTATGCGATTTGCCGGAGTAATAGAGGATGCGCTCGGTCGTCGTCGTCTTGCCCGCATCGATATGGGCCATGATGCCGAAGTTGCGGTAGTCCTCGATCGGATGGCTGCGGGCCATAGTCGTAAATCCTTAAGGTCGTACGGTCTGTCGCTTCACCAGCGATAATGCGCAAAGGCTCGGTTGGCTTCCGCCATCCGGTGCGTGTCTTCGCGCTTCTTCACGGCCGCGCCGCGGTTGTTGGAGGCGTCCAACAATTCCGCCGAGAGGCGATCGACCATGGTCTTGTCGTTGCGGCCACGGGCGGCGGTGATGATCCACCGGATCGCCAGAGCCTGACGGCGCTCGGTGCGCACTTCGACCGGCACCTGATAAGTGGCGCCGCCGACGCGACGCGACCGGACCTCGACGGAAGGCGCGACATTGTCGAGCGCCTGCCGGAAGACCGCGATCGGGTCGCCCTTCACCTTGCCTTCGATATTGTCGAGAGCGCCGTAGACGATCGCTTCGGCGATCGACTTCTTGCCCTCGTACATAATCGTGTTCATGAATTTCGCAACGACGATATCCCCGAATTTCGCGTCCGGGATGATCTCTCGTTTTTCTGCGCTGTGGCGGCGCGACATGGGCTGCTCCTGATCCTTACGATGCGCCGATTACTTCGGCCGCTTCGCGCCGTATTTGGACCGGCGCTGCTTGCGATCCTTGACGCCTTGCGTGTCGAGAACGCCGCGAAGAATGTGATAACGCACGCCGGGCAGATCCTTGACGCGGCCGCCGCGGATCATGACGACTGAGTGCTCTTGCAGATTGTGACCTTCGCCGGGGATGTAGCCGATCACCTCGAAGCCGTTGGTCAGGCGGACCTTGGCGACCTTGCGAAGCGCCGAGTTCGGCTTCTTCGGCGTGGTCGTATAGACGCGCGTGCAGACGCCGCGCTTCTGCGGGCTCGCGCCGAGATGGCGCGCCTTTTCGCGGTAGGTCTTTGGTTGCCGCGGCTTGCGGATCAACTGACTGATCGTCGGCATTTCTGGCCTTTCGTCACCAGCGAATTCGTTTCCGCCTTGCGGCGGCGTTCCGTAAACTTGACTCAAACTCAGGCTCGCCCGGCTCGTGGAACTCCCACGCGCAAAACGAACCGCGCCTCAAAGCCGAATGGCTCAAGGCGCGAAACTTGCAGAGGATCACGGGCGGACCCGCAATCATGCGCCAGACCCGACGAAGATCGTCGGTATGTTGGCTCAACGAAAAAATCGACAGCGTTTAGAACCGAAGGATTCCGGGCGCGTCGCCCCGAACCGTGCTGGATCTACCGCCTGTCGAAAGCGCGCGGACCATATGCGCGGCCCTACAGCGCGTCAACCCCTTTTTAAGCGGAAAACCGGGAAATTGGGGCGGATTTCATCGAGGTTTTCGCTCTTATGCAACTTTGGCGCGCCTCGCGCGTCACTAGTGGAGGAGTTTAACGTTACTCATCGCGTCTCCCGGGTTTTCCCGCGACTCAATTTTGAGAATTCGATTCTCTTGTTCCGGCAATATGATGTGTATGTCCCGGTAGGGCAGCGCGTAGTCGCCATGGGCCGTGGCGGAAACCCGAATTTCGGTCGGCGTCCAACCGAGCGCGATCGTGACTTCCGTGAGCGGCCCGTCAGCGGAAATTCCGTCGTCTTCGTAGAGAATCGCCCTTGATTGGCCGGATCGTTCGCCGGGGAAAAGGCGCAGGGACCGCGAAGGCTCGTCGTGGCGCCGAGAATAATCGCCTTTGCAATGGGTCGTGGGGATGATGGCGCCCGCTGGCGCCATCAGGGGCAGCCGCTCCAGGGGCGCAGGGATGACATAGGTTTGGCCGGCGGCATAGGTCTGGCCAGTCCAAAAATCCCGCCAGCTCTCCGGGCCGGCCGGCAGATAAACGGCGACTTCGCGCGCGCCGTCTTCCGTGACCGGCGCCGCCAGAAGGGATGGTCCAAACAGGAAGGCGTCGCTGTCAGCAAAGCAATTCGGATCCTCTTCAAAGGCCACGAAAGTCGGGGTCAGCACCGACGTATGCGACCGATGGGCCGCGTGCATGGCGCTGTAAAGGTAAGGCATGAGCTGAAGCCGCAGCCGCAGGGCCTCGCGGATCGCCGGGAGGGCCTCGGGATGCAGCCAAGGCGATGTGACGACACCGTCGGCCTTCCAACTGTTCATGAGAAAACGCGGGTGAAGCACGCCGGCCTGGGTCCAGCGGATCAGCAATTCCGCGCTCGGCGGCAGGCCGGCGAAGCCGCCGATGTCGTGCCCTATATTGAACAGGCCGGAAAGGCTCATGCCGAGGCCAGTCCGCAAATTCCACTTCAGTGAATCCCAACTTGTCGTGTTGTCGCCGCTCCATGTCTGGGCGTAGCGCTGAACGCCAGGACATCCCGCGCGCGTCACAGTAAACGGCCGCGCCTTCGGCCTGGCGGCGATCTGTGCTTCGAGCGTCGCACGCGTCATCAGATGGGCTTGAACCGGGCGAACGAGCGATAAGGGGACAGGCTGACCAAAGCCTGACGCCGTGGCGGCGTCGTCCCAGAGTCCATATTCGTTATTGTCGTTCCATCCCGCCTCGATACCATAGGCGAGCAATTCTGTTGTCACGCCTTCCTGCCACCATCGAACAGCCGCGGGATTCGTGAAATCCAGATGGGCGCCCTCCCCGTCCCAAAATTGAGATTTTAACGGCGTCTGGTCGCAGTCGCTAGCGATGAACGCTCCGAGCGCCGCAGCTTCCGCGTACCGAGGATGGTCGTCCAAAAGACAAGGCTTGATATTGGCCGCGACCTTGACGCCCGCCGCGGCGAAATCACGCATGAGGCTTTGCGGATCAGGAAATTTGTCGAAGTTCCAATGAAAGACATAGCGTTTCTTGCCGATCGATGTGTAGCCAGAGCCGAAATGAAAAGCGCTCAGCGGGACATCGTAGGCGATGGCTTTGTCGAGGAAGGCCTTGATCTGCCGTTGCGCATCCGGCGCGTCAGCGAGCCCCATGGCGGTTTGCGCAAATCCCAACGACCAGCGCGGCGGCATGGCCGTTCGGCCGGTCAAGGCAAGAAATTTCGGCGTAACGTCTTTTAGACGCGGACCGAGGAACAGGTAGAAATCGAGATCGCCGTCTTCGCCCTCGTAGTATCGGTACGAGCCGAAGTAATTGTCGCGCTCGCAGCCGAGGTCGAAAACGCCTTCGGCATAATTATCGTAAAAGAGGCCGTAGGAGACCGCGCTCGGCCCGTCCCGAACAATAAGAAAAGGCCAATTCTTGTAGAGCGGATCGCCATGCCTCGGATCATAGCCGAGGGAATCGCGCATCGCGAGGCGCAGACGACGGCCGGCGAGATCGAGCGGACCGGTCTTGTCGCCTGCGCCATAGTAGCGATCTCCGTCGCGGCGGGCCATGGCGTGACGAAAGGCCGTGGTTTTCTGCCCAAGAAAATAGGGCTGGACTTCGCGATCCTGCGCAAAGACCGTACCATCCGGTAGCGCCCAGACCATACGGAAGGGCGCGAGATGGATCGTCAGCCTGATTTCGGCCGTCTGAAGGATCGCCTCCTTTTCCTCCGCGACAATGTCGACCGGCGTCGCCGGCCAGGAACTATCGTCGAACCGCGGGCGGCCGTTCCACGGCGTATCGTTCTGGCCAAATTCCGGGACCGACCAAGTCCGGTCCTGACGCAGTCGCTCGTCGTGAAGCAATGTCACCCGCGCCAGATCGGCTTGAAGGAATGCGACGCGGACGGCGACGCCGTCGCCGCAGGCGAGGAGAAGCCCGCGTCGATCTTGGCGCAGGATTGCAGCGCGCAGGAGCGGTTTCACCGGCCAACCAACGCAATGGAGGATGAGCCGTCGACAGATCCCAAAGCATCCTCCCCGCGCCTTGATAAGGCAGTCGAGGGAGGTATCCTAAGATGTCGACCTTGCAAAAAGCGTGACGCTTTTGAACGGCGGTCGCGGAGCCGGCGTTAGCTGACGCGTTCGGCCGCTTGGTCGATGAGGATGACCGCTTTCAAGAGCTGGAACGGATCGGCCTCGGCGGAGGCGACGGGCGTCG
>JASLHV010000336.1 GCA_030153205.1 Roseiarcus sp.
CGGGACGTTCCAATCGATGGTTCGCCAAAGTGCGTCGAAGGATCGAACTCGAGGTGATGTCGTGACCTCGGGTGCAGGTGTTTTCGTGTTGACCAAGGCCAACAAGCTCGTTCCCCTTCAAACGGCGAGCTTCGCCATCGAAAATGATTTGCAGGCGCTGCTCGCGGAGTTCCTTGCTCTCTTGGCCGGCGATCAGATTCGATTCCGCCAACCCGCGAAAATTCCTTCTGAGCGACCGTGAACCGTCAATCACCTGCGAGCCCGGTCGGCCAGATGAACCCTCGACCATCTCTTCATCGACCAGGATGGAGTGCCAACGCCGGTGGAGGTCAAGCGCGGCGACGACACGCGACTTAGGCGCGAAGTGGAGGGCCAATTATTGGAGTATGGGGCAAATGCAATCCCGCACAGCCAATGGAAAAGCTCCAGGAGCGTTTCGTCGCCCGCTGCTCCAAGACCGGCGCAAGCGCTGATGATGCCCTCCGTGACACCTCGGTCCTGATCTCGATCGCGAGGCCTTCTGGTCGAAGTACAGGGCGAACCTCCAAGCGGGCCGGGTACGTTTGCTTTTTGTCGCCGATCGCATCCCGTCCGAACTGCGCAAGGTGGTCGAGTTCCTGAACAGGCAAATGCAGCGGCGCAGCTGCTGGCGGTCGAGCTGCGCCAATATGAGGGCGATCCTTCGCAACGGCCGGCTTGCCTTTCAGCTTCGGCCAATTCGCTTGACCCATCTCTTGATGAAACGTAGCCGTACCTTCCGCCCGCGAGGCGCCCTGGCGGCGTCCTGAATTGCCGCCTCATATTCGCGCCTTGAGAAGCTCAAAAGGTGCGGGCGCATGCCACACGACTTGGTAGGCTTCGACGACATTTTCGCGGGTGACGGCTAGGCCAGCAGCCGCAATCCAAGCCGGCGGAATGCCGCCGACCAGACTGAGCAAGGTCGCAATCGCGGCTGCGGCGCCTTGATCATAGGGGCGTTGAGCCGCCACCCCCTTCAGCAACTCTCCGGCCACCAATTCCTCGGCGATCGCGTTTCCTAAGTCGACTGTGACAACAGATAGAGTGCGCGAATGGGCGCGAATGGCCTTCAGCACATCAAGCGCCGGCACGTCCCACGCGACGAAAAGACCGTTAAGATCGTCGTTCTGGACCAATAACCGGTCGAAGGCCGCGCCGCCTTCTTCCACGGTCGCGAAGCGACCGCGAACGAGGGTGACATCAGGTCGATGCAGACCGTTCCATTTGCGAAACCCGATCTCACGTTCATTGGTCGCATAGAAATCAGCCCCGAAGGTCAGAATCCCGGCGACGCCTTCGTGTGGAAGGTAAGGCGATAGGAGTTGGGCGCAGATTTGGCCGAGGCTGAAATTGTCCGCGGATACAACCGACGCATAATCGGCGCCCTGAAGAAATCCAGACGGAGCGTTGTCCAACAAAATGAGCTTCTTACCTGACTTTGAGATCGCCCGATGACCCTCAGCGACGCCAGCGCTTCCGACCGGGATGCTGATGACGGCGTCAACTTTTCCGGTGGCGAGACGAAGGAGTTCACGATTCTGCCTGTCCTTGTCGAAGCCGCAATCAACCACTTCGACGACCGCCGCCGAATAGGCGCCAAGAGTGGCCGCTATCCCCGACAGCTCCTGGCGCGACCAATCGCTCGACGTCGTATGCAGCACGACGGCGACTTTGAACCGGCCGGCGAGCGCGGCGGCGGCTTCATCCTCCGACAACAGAACCTTATCTGCCGGCGCCGCCTTCTCGCCATGCGGCCCCAAGCCCGAAATCGACATGCCTCACCCCATGCCCATGAGCGACAAGCGACTAGGCCTCGAAAATGATCGCCAAGCAACCAGCAGTTCAGGCGCCTCCGACCTTCTATGGCTGCGACGCTCGCTCTCCACGCCGCCGCGTCTTAGCCACTTCCACAAAAGCGATGAAGGCGGGATCGCGACGCGGCGAGCCGCCCGCAATCCAGCGCTGCAGCGCCGGCGGCGAAAATACCTCTTCGGTAACGACCCGCGCTGCACCGACCAGCGCAGCCGACGCGCCCATTTGTGAACGTACGATGCGAAGATCGCGCGTCGCGAGCGGATGCGCCTGGCGATAGATCGCCTCGCGGGCCGAGGCGAGCAAAATCTCCGCAGACTCCGCGACGCTGCCTCCCAGTACCACAATCGCCGGGTTCAATAGATTGACCAGCATCGCGAGGCTCTCGCCGACCCAGCGACCGCATCGTGCGAGCAGCGCTGCGCAGAAGGGATCTCCGAGTTGCGCTCCATGACCAACATCAGTTGCGGTCACTTCGCCGTTGCTGCCCAATATATCGACGAGGTAACGGCTGAGCCCTTCGCGAGCGGCGGCGGCGCCCTCGCGCGCGATGGCGTCGCCGCTGGCTAAAGCCTGCAAGCACCCTTTGCTGCCGCAGCTGCACACGATGTCACCAATTTCGGCCGTCGGCGCGTGACCAATCATGCCGGCGAGACCCTGCGCGCCGCGATGCAGGCGGCCGCCCGAGACCACGCCCGCGCTAATCGAATTGGCGATCTTGACGAAGAGAAGGTCGGCGAAGCCTTTACCAGCGCCAGCAGTCAGTTCGCCCATCGTCATCATTTGCGCCGCGCCGCGCAACCAACATTGAGCGCCGAACCGCAGCGATAGTTCGGCTCCGAAGTCGACGCTGCGCCATGATCGCAAGGCGTCCAACGCCCCTATGCCGAAAGCGTCACTGTCATTGGTGTCAGCAAGGAAAGGCTCGGGAAGCGCGACCCCGACGCCCCACACGCGATCCTTGCCGCCGCGCTCGTCGAGCAGCCAAATGAACATGGTCGTCAAGCGTTCAAGAACGACCTCGGGACCAGCGGCGAGATCGACCGCCTCATGATGTTCCACGACAAGCTGGCCCGAGAGATCGGCGAGCGCCACCGACAAAGCCGAGCGCTCGACAGCCGCGATGAGGATAGTTCCGGCCTCTGCTGCGAAACGCATCCGGCGGGGCGCCCGCCCGCCGTCAGAGGCGCCCAAATCGCCTGCGGCCACCAAGCCTAACCTTTGGAGGGTCGCCAGCCTGTCAACGATCGCCGCGCGGCCAAGCTCGGCCTGTCTCTCAAGGCGAAGGCGGGTCGTGGCGGCGCCGGTTCGGATGAGATTCAGGATCAAGGCCAAGCTGGGGCCACCTGTTTCCAGCATGCGCGGGCGGCCGACGCGGCGGATCAGCTTGCGACCACCTTCGCCCGGCTGCTGCTGAAGCGCTTCGTCCACCCGACCTCTGTCCATTTCGCCGAGCGCGCGTGCGCATACCAAGCGCAATCGCAAGGACGATGCCTCTTGAATTAGACTAACCTAATTTTCCAGCAGAAGTCATCCATCTTTTGCAGTATTTTTCATTGACGGGTACCCCTCTGACACTTCAGATGGAGCGAAACGAGTGCTCACCAGCGAGCAGAACTGATGCTCTCGGCGGGCTCATAGAGGGAGGAGCTTCGTGGCCATCCGGCTCGCTTATCACGCGAACTGTTGGGGTCCTTTAGGTGGCGACGCAGTCGGCGTGACCTCGATCGGCGCGCTCACCTATCGGACCTTCGCAGACATGGGGCACGCCATCGCCGAGATCGGCGAGGCCGGCTACGAAGGCGTAGAAGTCTTTGACGGCAACCTTTTGGATTATGACGGCCGGCGGCCCGAATTTCGCGCAGTTCTGGCTGCCTGCGGCGTCAAGCTCGTCGCGGTCTATTCGGGCGCGAATTTCATCTTCGGCGAAATACTCGATCAAGAACTCGCCCGCATCACCCGGGCGGCCGACGCAGCAGCCGATCTTGGCGCAGAGCATCTCGTGGTCGGCGGCGGCGCCAAGCGCATCGAAGGGATCGGTGATGACGACTATCGGCGGCTCGCCGATGGCCTGGAAAGAGTCGTCGC
>JASLHV010000346.1 GCA_030153205.1 Roseiarcus sp.
CAAATTAGTACGTACTTACCAGGGCCGTACCCCTCGCCCTGCCTATCTTCGCTTCGGAAGCGGGCAAACCGACGTCACGCCGCTTCAGGCAATATCCTCTCGATCAACTTGTCCTCGGCGCAAAGCCAGTACGGCGCGGCCGATCTGGCCGGCGCCGAGGACAGGTTGATCGAGAGGATATTGCCGCAAGCGGCGTGACGTTGGTTTGCCCGCTCCCAAAGCGAAGATAGGCAGAGCGAGGGGTACGGCGCTGGTAAGTACGTACTAATTTGACACCCGAAATAGGAGGGGAGAGCCGGACGCGAAATCCTCCTTTTGAGTTCCCGCCCCGCGAAAAATTCCCGAAGCATCCCGCGAATGAAAATTACTTGGTTTTCCAAATTTTCGATCTGGCCGGACTCAACGAAATCAACATCTTAGCTTTTGAAATTCAAAATATTTCTTTGGCCGTTTCGTGGAATATCAACGCGTTACGCCGCAAAAAAATTGGAACGTCCATCCTCCGATTTTTCTTTGGCGTTACGGAGCGAGATGGCCCCTCGCAACCTCCTCAGAGATCCCTGATAGTTTCATCGCCCGCGAGAGCAGAAACGCGCCTCAAAACAAGCTCAGTTGCTTCACCCCCTCCGCCTCGCTCCTCTCCGGCGGATGGAACAGATCCAAGCGCAATTTCTCGCCTTCCTCGCGATAGCCGAGCTTTTTGGCGGCGATTTCGAATCTTCGGCCGATCATCCAGGCGTAGGGGCCCGAGCCGGCCATCCGCCGGCCCCAGGTCGAGTCGTAATCCTTCCCGCCGCGGGTCGATTGAATCAGCGACATCGCATGTTTGAGCTTGTCGGGGTAATTGACCAGCAGCCATTCGCGGAAAATATCCCGCAGTTCGAGCGGCAGGCGCAGCAGCGTATAGCCCGCCTCGCGCGCCCCCGCGGCATAGGCGCGGGTGAGCAAGGTCTCGATCTCGGAATCATTGATCGCCGGAATGATCGGCGCCGTCATGACGCCGACCGGCACGCCGGCCTCGGCGAGGCGTTCGATCGCCTCCAGGCGGCGCTCGGGCGTCGGCGCGCGCGGTTCCATCCGCCGCGCGAGACCGCGATCCACCGTCGTGACCGATAGAAAGACCTTGACCAGGCCCTTCTTGGCCATCGGCGCCAAAATGTCGAGATCGCGCACGACAAGGTTCGATTTCGTCACGATGCCGACGGGATGATCGTATTTGGCGAGCGTCTCCAATATCGAGCGGGTGATCCGATATTGCCTTTCGATCGGCTGGTACGGATCGGTATTGGCGCCCATGGCGATGGTCTGGACGCGATAATTCTTTGCCGCAAGTTCGCGCTCCAGGAGCGCGGCGGCGCCGTCTTTGGCGAAAAGCTTGCTCTCGAAATCGAGGCCGGGCGACAGGCCGAGATAGGCGTGGGTCGGCCGGGCGTAACAATAGACGCAGCCATGCTCGCAGCCGCGATAGGGATTGATCGATCGGTCGAAGGAAATATCCGGCGATTCATTCCGCGTGATGATATTGCGCGCCTTTTCGAGGATCACCTCGGTCTTGAAAGGCGGCATCTCGTCGAGCGCGCCCCAGCCGTCGTCACATTCTTCGCGCTGCTGGTTTTCGAACCGGCCTGAAACATTGGTCGCCGCGCCTCGCCCGCGCCGGCGGTCGTCAGCGACGATGCGATCGCTGAAATTCAAGCCAAAGCGACGGCCGACCGCCACGCGCTCGCCGTGATCTGCGAAATCGGATTGCTGATGGCTGCCCATGCGCATTCTCTTCGCGTTTGAGAACAAACAGAGAACTCGTATTTAGGCGAGGCCGGCGCCTCCGTCAAGAGCGAGCATCTCTTCAACGCAGCGCGCTTGTCCGCTCATTCAAAGCGGCGCAGGATGTTTTTCCAGCACGCGGCGGCAACAAGGCAAATAATCGGCGCTGCGGGATGCTCTTGGGGAGGGCGCCATGTTTGGGCTCATGCAGCAACGGCCGCTGCTCATCTCGAGTATTGTCGACTATGCCGCGACCTATCATGGCGAGCGTGAAATCGTCTCGCGCGATCCCGAGGGCGCGATCCATCGCACGAGCTATGCGCTTGTGGCGTCGCGGGCGAAACGGCTGGCCAATGTGCTGGAAAAGCTCGGCGTCGCGCCGGGCGAGCGCGTCGCCACGCTCGCCTGGAACAGTTTTCGCCATCTCGAAGTCTATTACGGCGTCACCTGCTCGGGCCGCATCCTGCATACCGTCAATCCGCGGCTGTTTCAGGAACAGCTTCAGTACATCATGCACCATGCGGAAGACGCGTACGTGTTTTTCGACCCGCTCTTTGCGACACTGGTCGAACAACTGGCGCCGCGCCTGCCGCTCGTGCGCGGCTGGATCGCGCTTTGCCAACGCAGCGCCATGCCGGCCGCGAAGGTCGACAATCTCCTCTGCTACGACGATCTGCTGTCCGACGCTTCGCCTGACTATGAATGGCCGTCGTTTGAAGAAAACACCGCCTGCACGCTTTGCTATACGTCGGGGACAACCGGCAATCCGAAAGGCGTCCTCTATAGCCATCGCTCGACGGTCCTGCATGCATTTGCCGCATGTTCCGTCGATGGACTGGCGTTCAGCGCCCGCGATTCGATCCTGGTCGTCGTCCCTCTCTTTCACGCCAACGCCTGGAGCCTGCCCTTCTCCGCGGCCATGTGCGGGGCAAAGCTCGTGCTTCCCGGCCCGAAGCTCGATCCCGAAAGCATCTATACGCTTCTCGACCAGGAGCAATGCACGAAAGCTGGCGGCATTCCGACGATCTGGCTCAATGTCCTCGCCTGGATCGAGAACAACCGCGACAAGCTCGATCTATCGCGCCTGAAACTCAAGGAGGTGCTTGCCGGCGGCACGGCGCCGCCGCGCGCCACGATCGAAAAGTTTCATGATTTGCTCGGCGTTTTCCTGCGGCACGCCTGGGGCATGACGGAGACCAGCCCGATCGCGACAACAGGCGCGCCACTGCCCAAGCATCAGGGCCTCAGCCAAGCGGAACTTGTCGACATGCAGGTCAAGCAGGGGCGACAGGTTTACGGCATCGAATTGAAGCTCGTTGGGAAAAACGGTGAGGACCTGCCGCATGACGGAAAATCGGTTGGCGAGTTGAAGGTGCGCGGCAACTGGGTCATTTCCGGCTATTTCAAAGGCGAAGGCGGCGTGGTCGTCGACAAGGACGGCTGGTTCGGCACCGGCGACGTGGCGACCATCGATCCGGACGGGTACGTCCAGCTCACCGATCGGCTGAAGGACGTGATCAAGTCGGGCGGCGAGTGGATTTCCTCGATCGAGATCGAGAACCTTGTCGTCTCGCATCCAGACGTCTTCGAAGCCGCGGTGATCGCGATCGATCATCCGGTCTGGCAAGAGCGGCCTCTGCTGATCGTTCAGGCCAAGCCCGGCCGCGCGCCGACCAAACAATCCATCCTCGATTTCCTTTCCGACAAGATCGCGAAATGGTGGATGCCGGACGACGTCATTTTCGTCGACAGCCTGCCGCATACGGCGACAGGCAAGCTGCTGAAGACGGAGCTGCGGGCGAAGCACCATGGGCATTTGGCGGTAAGCGGGTAGGCGCTAGGCTCACCGCCGCCTAGCCCCGAAGCCCCCCGACGATCAGGTTCGATATCGGACAATCGTGAACCCCTCGCTTTCGTGCGGCGGCACAATGTAGCCCGTCACCTCATCGAATAAGGCGTCGTCCGCGTCGAAATCGTGGGTTCCCGCGGCGTTACGCGCATACAACCGCGCACGACAGATTTCAGTCGGCACATCGAGAACGTGAAGGCGATGGTCGGCGCCGGCCGCCTCGAACAGCCTACGCATCCACAGGCGAGAGGACGGCGTATTGGCTTGAAAGTCGAGCGCAACGGAGATCCCCATCCTCAGCAAATCGACCACGTGTGGGCCGACGACCTCTCGCAGTTTTTTTGAGCAGAGTAGGTAGTCAGCCATCGTTTCGAGCTGGCCCGAATAGAGTCGCGCGATCCAGTTATCCTCGGCGATGAGGATCGTTGAAGGATTCGTCGCGAGTTCTCTCGCGAGGGTTGACTTGCCTGAGGCGATATTGCCCCACAACATGTGCAGCGTGGCGCGAGAACTACTATTCATCGAGCGACCCCCAGGTGAGGCGAAAAGCCACGACGTCGAACGTGGACTTAATCCCGGCCAGAATCACGCCGAGGTGACGCCGCAAAATGGCGGTGGCGTTAAGCGCACGGCATTCTACATGCTCTTGCGCACAAGCGCCGCCCCCGCCGCGAGCGCCCCCAGCTTCGCGTAGGCGATAGACGACGCCATCGGCGCCATGCCGCAATTGGTGCACGGGAATATTCGCTCCGCCGGCGCAAATTCCATTGCCGCGCGGATCGTCGCGGCGACTTCCTCCGGCGTTTCGACCTTGTCCGACGCGACGTCGATTGCGCCGACGAGCACGTCCTTGCCTTTCAGCAGCGCAATCAGCTCGAGCGGCACGCGCGAATTTCGGCATTCGAGCGAGACCTGGTCGATCCTGCTGCGGGCGATGGCTGGAAACACGTCCTCGTACTGGCGCCATTGTTCGCCGAGCGTCGCCTTCCAATCGATATTGGCCTTGATGCCATAGCCGTAGCAGATGTGGATGGCGGTCTTGCATTTGAGGCCTTCCGCCGCCTTCTCCACGGCCGTAACGCCCCATTCGGCGGCTTCGCGCATGTAGACGTTGAAAGCCGGCTCGTCGAATTGGATCACGTCGACGCCGAGCGCCTCCAATTCGCGCGCTTCTTCATTGAGCGAGGCGGCGAAGGCCAGCGCCAAGGCGATGCGGTCGCGATAGTGCTCGTCGGCGATCGTATCGACGATGGTCATCGGACCGGGCAGCGTGAATTTGAGCTTGCGCTTGGTATGCGTCCGCGCCGCGCCGGCCTCGGCGGCATGGACCGAGCCTTTGCGGCGGATCGGGCCAACGACGGTCGGAACCTCCGCCTTGTAGCGATCGGCCCTGATGCCCATCACGGTCTTTTTCTGGAAGTCGATGCCGTCGAGATTGGCGAGGAAGCCATGGACGAAATGGATCCGCGCCTGCTCGCCGTCGCTGACGATATCGATCCCGGCGTCCTCCTGAAGTTTTACGGCGAGCACGGTCGCATCGAGCTTCCCCTGCTGCAGCGCTGCGCCTTCGAGCCGCCAGGCCGGCCAGAGGCGCTCGGGCTCGGCAAGCCATATAGGTTTGGGCAGGCTGCCCGCGACAGTCGTCTCGAACATGGCGGAAATCCCTCCCGTTTTCGGCGCGTCGTTCTCTTGACGGCTTAGGCTCCAAGCTGATCCGATAGTAATGGCCTATCGCGGTCACGGGCAAAGCGGACATTTCGTTGCGCTTCCGCAACATTCTGCCGACGCCCGGAATGGAACGCGCCCGATGATGCTGCGCCAGCTCGAATATCTCGTCGCGCTTGCCCGCGAGAAGCATTTCGGCCGTGCCGCCGCCGCCTGCAACGTCTCACAGCCGACGCTATCGGCGGCGATCCGCCAATTGGAGGAGGAACTCGGCGCGCCGATCGTTGAGCGAGGCCACAAGTTTCATGGCCTCACCGCGCAGGGCCGCGCGGCGCTCGATCATGCCCACCGCATCCTTGCCGAGGCCAGCGCGTTGAAACGCAACCTCGAGGAGATGGATCGCGGCCTTTCCGGGCGTCTCAGGATCGGCGCGATCCCGACGGCGCTCCCGATCGTCGCCCATATTACGGCGCCTTTCTACGAACGCTTTCCCAATGTTTCGGTGACGATCCTTTCGCTCAACTCGCAGCAGATACAGCAAGGCATCGACGATTTCGAACTCGACGTCGGCCTGACCTATCTCGATAACGAGCCGCTGACGAACGTTCGCGCCAAGCCGATCTATGTCGAGCAATATATGTTCCTGACGCCGGCCGCCGGCCCTTACTCGCGCCTGCGCTCGATCACCTGGCGCGAGGCGGCCGACGCGCCGCTGTGCCTGCTGACGCCCGATATGCAAAACCGGCGCATCGTCGACGGTATTTTTCGCTCCGTCGACGCCTCGCCCAAGCCGGCGATGGAGACGAATTCAATCTTCAATCTCTGCTCGCATGTCGCCTCAGGCCTGTGGTCCTCCATCGTGCCGGTGCAGCTTCTCCAATTCTTCGGAATGCCGCGCGGGACGAAGGCGATCGAAATGGTGGAGCCGCGCGCCCAGCGCACGATCGGTCTCATCATGGCCGATCGCGACCCCCCTTCCCCGCTGGCGCGCAATCTCCTCGCCATGGAGCGCCCGGCCGACATTGGCAGCCTGATCCAGCCGCCCCTCATTGCGGAGGCGTCAGAAGATTGATAGATATTGACTATTACATAGTCGGAAGGTTCAATTTGCTTTTATTGCTCGTTTTGATCGATTCTATGGAGCCTGCCAGGGCAATCCGTGCGTTAATAAGCGCGGCGTTTGATAGAGGAAAACAATGGCGCATCGGCAAGCCTGGGATGAAAGGCTGGCAAATCGCCTGATCGAGGAAGGCAAGCCCGCGCCCGGCGCTCTGCTGCCGATCCTTCATGCGCTTCAGGAGACCTTCGGCTATGTCGACCGTTCCGCGATCGCGCCGATTGCGGAGGCGTTGAACATTTCCAAGGCCGAAGTGCACGGCGTCGTCACTTTTTACCATGATTTCCACGCGGCCCCGGCTTCCGGCCCGGTCTTGAAGCTCTGCCGCGCTGAATCCTGCCAAGCCATGGGCTGCGAGGCTTTGGTCGACCATTTACGTGAAGCCCATGGCCTCGCGCCCGATCGTCACGATGGCGAAGGCCTGCATGTCGAGACGGTCTATTGCCTCGGCAATTGCGCACTCTCGCCCGCCGCCCTGCTCGACGGCGCCCCGATCGGCAAACTGACGGCCGATAAGCTCGACGCCATCGTCAGCCAAGCCCGCGAGACGGCGCTATGAGCGTCAAAGTCTATATCCCCGGCGATTCCGCCGCTCTTTCGGTCGACGCCGATCGCGTCGCCGGCGCGATAGCCGAAGAAGCGCGTCGGCGCCAGCTCGAAGTGACGATCGTACGCAACGGCTCGCGTGGCCTCTTCTGGCTCGAGCCGCTCGTCGAGGTCGAAACAAAAAACGGACGCGTCGCCTACGGCCCCATCGAGACAAGCGACGTCGCCTCGCTTTTCGATGCAAATTTTCTTTCGGGCGGCGAACACGCCAAAGCGCTCGGACGGATCGACGACCATCCGTACCTCAAAGAGCAGCAACGCCTGCTCTTCGCCCGCTGTGGCGTTACCGATCCCTTGTCGATCGAGGATTATCGCGCCCATGGCGGTCTCGCCGGGCTCGAACGCGCAATTAAGCTGGGCTCCCAGGCGATTATTGTAGAAGTTCTCGCCTCGGGCTTGCGCGGCCGCGGCGGAGCCGGTTTCCCCGCTGGAATCAAATGGCGCACGGTCGCCGGCGTCACGGCCGAACAGAAATACGTCGTCTGCAACGCCGATGAAGGCGATAGCGGCACCTATGCCGATCGCATGGTCATGGAAGGCGATCCCTTCATGCTC
>JASLHV010000371.1 GCA_030153205.1 Roseiarcus sp.
CCGGCGAAAAGGTCGATCACGCGCGCCCCAACGACCGGATCGCCATAGGCGTGAGCGAGAATGTCGAAGATCGACTCGCGCAGACGTTCAGAGGTCGGCCGGATCGCGCGCGACGCGGGCGATCCGGCCGACCTCTGAACGTCTGCGCGAGTCGATCTTCGACATTCTCGCTCACGCCTATGGCGATCCGGTCGCTGGAGCGCGCGTGATCGACCTTTTCGCCGGCTCGGGCGCCCTGGGAATCGAAGCTTTGTCGCGCGGCGCTTCCTTCGCGCTATTCGTCGACGACGGCGCCGAAGCGCGGGCGCTGCTGCGCGCCAATGTCGAAGGGCTCGGCCTTGGCGCGACTAGCCGGATCTTTCGCGGCGACGCGACGCGGCTCGGCAAAGCGCCGTCGACCTATGCGCTCGCCTTTCTCGATCCGCCCTATGGCAAGAATTTCTCGGCCCCCGCGCTTGCCTCTCTTGCCGAAGGCGGGTGGCTGTCGAGCGGCGCGCTTTGCGTGGTGGAGGACTCGGCCAAGGCCACGATAGAGCCGCCTGAGTCTTTTCGCGCGGAGGACGAACGTGTCTATGGCGACACGAAAATTGCCTTCTTGCGCTTCGAAGGCGGAGCCAGGATAGGACCTAAACCGGTTTGATTTGGCTGACCGACTTGTGCTGCGGCTTACCTTGGCGATCGAAGTCTCTAGAATAAGCGAGGGGGACCGGGCCGAGAGTGAGGTTCCTAATGAGCAGCGCAATGAATCACAGCATTCTGGTCTTCTATGGATCATACCGATCGGAACGGCGTGGCATTCGCCTCGCGGACTATCTCGTGCGTAATCTTCAGGCGAGAAGCTGGGACGCGGAGCTGATCGACGCGAAGGCTTTAAATCTGCCTATGCTCGACCGAATGTATAAAGAACATGCTCCGGGCACGGCCCCCGCGCCGATGGAGAATTTGGCCAAGCGGATTCGCGAAGCCGACGCGTTTCTCTTCGTCGCCGGCGAATACAATTGGGGCGTTCAGCCGGGCCTCAAGAATCTGACCGACCATTTCCTCGAAGAGTGGTTTTGGCGCCCGGCCGCCATCGCCAGCTATTCGTTTGGCCGTTTGTCGGGTACGCGGTCGGCCTATGCTTGGCGCAACATTCTTTCGGAAATGGGGATGATCGTCATTTCCAGCTCGCTCACCGTCGGACCCATCGCCGAAACGTTAGATGAAGCCGGGGAACCGATAGGGGCGGCCGGACAAGCTCTCTCGAGGGCTTTCAATCGCTTCGCGGACGATCTCGCATGGTGGACAGAGGCCGCGAAGGCTCAACGCGACAGGAAGAAACCGCCGTATTAAGAGAGCGTCTTTGATCGAGGCGGCGAGAAGGAGTTTTGAAGGTGGGTCCGATTGTCGATTTGAGCGACGACGATCTTCGCGCCTTGCGCGAGACAACGCGTCAGACCTATGAGGCTTTCCGCGGCCGCGGTCTCAAACTCGATATGACGCGCGGCAAACCGGCGCCTGAGCAGCTTGACCTCGCCAACGCCATGATGAGCCTGCCCGGCAATCGCGATCATTTCGCGGAGGCGGGCGACGATGCGCGCAACTATGGCGGCCTGCAGGGATTGCCGGAGGCGCGCGCGCTCTTCTGCTCCGTCATGGGCGCGCCGGCCGACCGTATTGTCGTGGGCGACAATTCCAGCCTCGCGCTGATGCATGATTGCCTCGTCTGGGCTTTGCTCAAAGGCGTGCCGGATTCGCCGGCGCCCTGGTCGCAGACGAAATCTCCGGCCTTTATCTGTCCCGTCCCTGGTTACGACCGCCATTTCGCCATTTGCGAAGAATTCGGCATCCGCATGCTGCCTGTCCCGATGACGGGACAGGGGCCGGATATGGACAAGGTCGAAGCCTTGGCCGCCGATCCCGCGGTCAAGGGCATGTGGTGCGTGCCGAAATATTCGAATCCGAGCGGCGAAGTCTATTCGGACGAGACGGTCCGGCGGCTTGCGGCGATGCACACAGGCGCGCCGGACTTTCGGCTATTCTGGGACAACGCCTATGCCGTTCACCATCTGACGGAGCGCTCGCGCGAGATCGCCAATATTCTGCCGCTATGCGAACAAGCGGGCGCGCCGAACCGCGCCTTCGTCTTCGCCTCGACCTCGAAAATCACCATGGCCGGAGCCGGCCTCGCCTTCTTCGCTTCGTCGCCCGACAATATCCGCTGGTACCTCGCCCGCGCCGGCAAGCGTACGATCGGGCCGGACAAGCTCAGTCAATTACGGCATGTCCGCTTTTTGCGTGATGATGAAGGCATCCGCCGTCACATGGCGGCGCATCGGGCTTTGCTTGCGCCAAAATTCGACGCCGTGATCGCGGCGCTCGAAACGCGCCTTGCAGGCGCGGGCGTCGCGCAATGGTCGCGGCCGGAAGGCGGCTATTTCATCAGCGTCGATGTGGTCGACGGCGCGGCGAGCGAGGTGGTGGCCTTGGCGAAAAAAGCCGGCTTAGCGCTGACGCCAGCCGGCGCGACTTGGCCGCATGGCCGCGATCCGCAGGATCGCAATCTACGCCTCGCGCCGACCTTTCCTTCCCTGACGGATGTACGCATTGCGGCGGAGGGAATTGCGATCTGCATCCTTCTGGCGGCGGTCGAGAAACTTTGCGCGGCGCGGGAGATGGGGACGAGCGCTGCTTGACCACCATGTGCGAGCTTCGCCGATATCCGGCGGGGCGCACGCTGCGTATCCCGATGCACGAAGACAATTTGCCAGAGTTCCAGTTATTATTCGCAAAATTAATAGAGCTCGGAAGCTTGTTGTTCATAGGCAGTGGATTTCTTTGCCTCTGCTTATGGCGTCGACCGGGCGAAAGACATTTCGCTTTCGCACAATAGCGCATTGGCTCACCCCCCGGCCTCGTGCGACTCTCGCCCGATGTCGCGCGCGCAACGCCTTCTCGATCTCATTCAGATCCTCCGCCGTCACCGCCGGCCGGTCACCGGCGCGGTGCTGGCCGAGGAGGTCGGCGTCAGTTTGCGCACGCTTTATCGCGACATCGCCTCGCTGCAGGCTCAAGGCGCGGATATCCAGGGCGAGGCGGGGCTCGGCTATGTGCTCAAGCCCGGCTTTACGCTGCCGCCGTTGATGTTTTCGCCCGACGAGATCGAAGCGCTGGCGCTTGGGTCGCAATGGGTGCTGGCCAGCACGGACGAGCGCCTCGCCGGCGCGGCGCGCAACGCCCTCGCCAAAATCGGGGCCGTACTGCCGCCGGAACTGACCGACGTTCTCGATTCTTCGACGCTGCTCGTCGTGCGCGGCGAAAGCGCAGCGGCGAAAGAGCCGGCTTTGCCGGTCCTGCGCGAGGCGATCCGTTTGGAGCGCAAGGTCGCCATCGACTATGTCGATGCAACGGGCGGCAAGACGCGGCGCGTCATCTGGCCTTTCGCGCTGGCCTTTTTCGATCAATCCCGCGTGGTCGTCGCTTGGTGCGAGACGCGCATCGCCTTCCGTCACTTCCGCACCGATCGAATCGCCACGATCGAAACGGCGGCGACGCGCTATCCGCGCCGCCGCATAGCGTTGCTCAAGGAATGGCGCGCCGTGGAGCGCATCAAGGCTGCTGACGAAAACTGACGGAGGACGGACCTAAAGAGACGCGATGCTGGCGTAAGGCGCCGGTGACGAACTCAAGAGGAACGTCCGCATGCAAGCCCCCAGTTTCATCCTGCTCTATGTCGAGAATCCGCTCGCCAGCGCCGCCTTCTATGAAAAACTGCTCGGCCGGCCGCCTGTCGAGTCCTCGACCAATTTCGCGATGTTCGCGCTCGACAGCGGCCTCAAGCTCGGCTTCTGGCGCGAAGGCGATGTCCAGCCCAAGCCGATCGCGCAGCCCGGCGGCAGCGAGATCATTTTCGCACTCGACGGCGCCGAAGCGGTCGACGCGCTTTGCATCGATTGGCGCAAGCGCGGCATGCCGATCGCGCAGGAGCCGACGGCGATGGACTTTGGCTATACATTCGTCGCGCTCGATCCAGACGGCCACCGCTTGCGGGCTTGCGCCCTGACGCCGTGACGTCAATGCGTGTGTCGCGCCGTCGCGCCGCCGAGCCGAGCGTAAGCCTGTTTCACACGCTCGGTCGGCTTCTGCGCCAATCTTTCGGCAAGCAGCGCCCGCGCGCGCTTCGTTTCACCGGCGCGCTCCGCCGCGGCGATCAAGGTTTGCGCAACGATGTCGCGTTGGGCATGGCTGCCGCCGATGCGGATTGTCTGGTACCGCACCGGCAGGATGCGCTCGATGACGCGCTTGTAATCGCCTTCCGCGAAAGCCAGCGCGCCATCGACGAGACGGCGGCCAACTTCGACCGTGACGGCGTGATTGTCGCCAAGGCCATCGCGTTCGTAGCGATCGAGCGAAGCGCGGAAGCGTTGAACATCGTCGCGGTCCTTGCCGCGCGCAATCGCGAGGGCGAGATGCAGATCGTTGAAGGCGAGCACGTGATCGTCAAGATGATTCGCCCATTGCCTGGCGAGCGGCTCCCAGCGCGCGCCGACATCGGCGCCGGCGAGTTCCAATCGCCAGAGCAGCGCGGAGGCGTCGATCATATCCATCAGAAAATCATTGGCGATTCGCGGCGCGACGAAACGGTCGTAATCGGCGAGGACTTCTTCGAACCGTCCTTCTTCGATGAGGTACAAAGCGAGATGCCAGCCGTTATGGACCGAGAGCGTTTGCGCCCGGCTCCAATTCGGATGCGACGCTTTTAGAAATTCGATGCCCTCGCGCTGGCGGCTTTGCTCCTCCATGACATGGGCCAGCGCATGAACGGCCCAGGCGTCCTCGGCGTTCAGCGCGATCGCGTCGCGGGCGACCTTTTCAGCCCGGCCGAGTTCGCCCGCCTCCTCGAGGCCAAAAGCGTATTGGCCAAGAACGAAGCCGTAGTTCGGATTCTTCGTGTCCCAGAATGGCAGGACCCTGGCGACTGAATCGCGAATGGTCTGAGAATGGCCGAGGTAATAGTAACTGTTATGCGCAAATCGCAACGCGAGCGCGTCCCTGGGATGATCGAGAAGAATGTCCTCCCAGATCTCGGTGGCGCGAAAAATCGCGCCGATCGCCCAAGCTTTCGCGGCCTCGAGATGGCGTTTCTCGCGTTGGGTTGCGCCGCCGCTCGCGGCCTCAGCGGCGGCGAGAAAGGCTTTCACCGGCGCGCTGTCGCCGCGAAAACCGCTGAGCAGATAGAGGACGGCCACCATCGTCGCGCCGAGAGCGAAGGAGGGATCGCGATCGAGCGCGCCTTGCAAATGCGCGAGCGGATTGCCTTTCCAGCCGTAGAAATCGCCGATGGCGCGATCGAAGGCCGCGGCCGAATCCGGCGATCCGGTGACGGCGAGACCCTGAGCGTCCTTGGTCATTGGCGTTCCCGAAAAGTTGCGGCAGGCGCGGCGTCCCGCTCCAGTATAGGGAGCGCGCTTGCCCGCTTTAAGTGGTCGCCTCTTTGGCGAGCGCGGCTAATGCGTCGCTCATGGCGGCCAGGGTCTTGTCGGCGCCGGTTATTCCATGACGGCCCGCGAGCCATTCCGGGTCATTGTAGGAAAGTTGGGTCTTGCCCGCCTCGTCCAGCCAGATCAGCGCCTTGAGCGGCAGATCGATGCCTATTGTCTGGGCGGCCTGCATCAGGCCGGTTCCGGCGCGCGGATTGCCGAAGATAACCACTTCCGTCGGGCGAAGGCTGAGGCCGACCTTGGCCGCCGCGCCAGCGTGATCGATTCGGGCGAGCACGGTCATGCCCTTGGCGGCGATGGCCGCCGCGAGCTTTTCCATAGTCGCCGCCGGATCGTGCGCGCTCGCCGTCGTGATCAAACCTTCGGGCGCCATCTTTCATCTCCCTTGATCCTGCCGCCCTAGCCATGGCGGCCGCTTTGCCCTATGCTAAGTCAATGCTCGATTTGAAGGAATCGGCTTTACTGGCGCGGCCTTCACCTTCCAGCCGATAGGCTCGGGAAAGCCGCATTTTTGTCGTGTTTTCGCCTGTTGCGGGAACTTTACCCTCGCTACCGAACTTGTTTAGGCGCAATAAGCGTCACATTTCGGCCTTCAAGGCTCTTAAAGTCCCGCCGCGTCAGGGGAAACGTTGAGGACCTTACGCCGCTGCGCGCCCTAAGGCCGCGCCTTGTTTTGAAGATTGGAGCGTCATGCCGACAATCGCCTTGGTCGACGACGACCGCAACATTCTCACTTCCGTTTCGCTCTCTTTGGAGGCGGAAGGTTATCGCGTCCAGTCCTATACGGACGGCGCCACCGCCCTCGACGGACTGAAAACCAGTCCGGCCGATCTCGCGATCTTCGACATCAAGATGCCGCGGATGGATGGGATGGAGCTCTTGCGCCGCCTTCGGCAGAAGTCCGATCTGCCGGTGATCTTCCTCACCTCGAAGGATGA
>JASLHV010000426.1 GCA_030153205.1 Roseiarcus sp.
TACGGTTTCAGAACAGGGCTATTATTCGCCGTCGACCAATATAAAGTCCGCGATGGATCCTGATAAATACGCCTTCTGGTACGAAGGAAAGCCATGGAAGGGACAAGCCGAACGCGGCATTAAGGAGGGCGATTTGCGCGACGGCGGATCGCTCGAAACCCGATCCTCTCACGTCGCTTATTGGCATCAGTGGCCGGATGAATACGATTTCGTTATCCAGAAATGGGACGAATTCCTGAACGCCTGATCCTGTGATTGCGGCGCGATCTGAAATTAGGGATCGCGCCGCATTCGAGATTCGCGCTACCTTGGTTCGGCGATGCCGTCGATTCAACTGAAACCCAACGATACGCAGGATTGACGCGGTGGAGCACGACCTTCAGCTCGTGAACGTCAGCAAGACGTACGACAATGGCGCGCCTGCCGTCGTCGATTTCAGCCTCGATGTCGGCAAAGGAGAATTCGTCGCGTTTCTTGGGCCTTCCGGCTGCGGTAAGACGACGACTTTGCGCATGATCGCGGGCTTTGAATCCATCACAGCCGGAGATATTCTCATCAAGGGACGCCGCATTAACGATCTACCCCCCGAGCGACGCCCAACGTCGATGATCTTCCAGAGTTACGCATTGTTCCCTCACATGACGGTGCGAGGCAATATTGCTTACGGCCTCAAGGTCAAAGGCCTTGATAAGAAAACTATCGATGGCCGGGTCGAAAGGATCGTCGAAAAACTCGACCTGTCCGATATCTTTGACAGCCGAACTGACCGTCTCTCAGGCGGCCAACGTCAACGCGTCGCGCTAGCGAGAAGCCTGGTCGTCGAACCAGACATACTTCTGCTCGATGAGCCCCTTGGCGCGCTCGACGCCAATCTGCGTAAGACGATCCAGGCGGAATTGCGTTTGCTGCAGCGCAATCTCGGTATCACTTTCGTGTTTGTCACGCATGCTCAATCAGAAGCGCTGGCGCTTTCAGATCGTATTGTTGTCATGAATCGCGGTCGCGTCGAGCAGATTTCGCCGCCCCATGAACTCTACCGTCGGCCGCAAACGCCTTTCGTGGCGAGTTTCATCGGACAAAACATTATCTTCGATGGCGAATGCGTCGAAAGTCGCAACGATATCGTCAAAGTCAGAACCCGCCTTGGCCTTTTCAGCGGCCGCTTGGTCGGCCCTGCAGCAGACACAGTGAAGCTCGTCGTGCCTTCCGAGGCCTTTGACATCATGCCACGGCAAGTCGGCGCCTCACCGCCGACGGAAGCCGCGAACAAAGTCCCTGTTACAATCGAGAGTCGCGAACGGAGTGGCAGTTTGGCTGCTTTGCGCGTACGCCTTCCCGATGGCGCTACGATTAGAGTCGAAGGCCGCGTCGACCGCTTTACCGAGGCAATACGACCAGCGTCTCCCGCCTGGCTTCAATGGAGCGCCGAGGCCGGCTCGGTCATTCCGGCGCAAGGCGGCGGTTGAGATGCGTAACGCCAATACATCGGCAATCCTGGCGCTCGCCAACGGTATGGAATCAGGCGCCATTGATCCGCGGCGCCTCGTCGAACAGACGCTAACGGCGATCGGACAAACCGATCCTGCGATTTTTACGCTGGTGACAGCGGATCGCGCGCGCCGTGAGGCGTCGGGTTCCGCGGAGCGGCGTTCGCACGGTCATGTCATCGGCCCGCTCGATGGAGTTCCTATCGCTTGGAAGGACCTTTTCGATCTTGAAGGGTTCGTGACAAAGGCAGGGTCGCGCGTGCTGGACGATGGTCCCGCGAAGGCTGACGCGCCGGTCGTCTCTGCTCTTGCTGCGGCTGGCATGGTGACAGTGGGACGAGTGAATATGACCGAATTCGCCTATTCAGGCATCGGTCTCAATCCGCATTATGGTACGCCGATCAATCCGCACGGTTTGACGCCGCGCGTCCCCGGGGGATCGTCATCTGGATCGGCCGTCGCGGTCGCGCGCGGCCTGACGCCCGCGGCGATCGGCACCGACACCGGCGGTTCGGTGCGGATTCCTGCGGCCTTCACCGGCGTCGTCGGCTACAAATCCTCCGCTGGCCGCTACCCAATGTCGGGCGCTTTCCCGCTTTCCAGAACACTCGATACGCTGGGGGTCTTCGCCGGCGCGGTCGCCGACGCAATCCTCGTCGATGCGGCGATGCGCGGGGTTACGCCAACGCTTCCGGCGCCGGCGATCGTCGACGGTCTTCGTATCGTCGTTCCAACGAATGTCGTGCTGTACGATTGCGAAACCGAAGTTCTGGCTAATTTTGAGGCCTCTCTGGCCGCGCTGAAAGCGGCAGGCGTCGTCATTGAACGCAAACCGTTCCCGATTTTCGATGAGATCATGGCGCTCCATAAGGTATTTGGCACTCTAGCGGCGCATGAGGCGTATGCTCTCCATCGCGAGCGCATCGAAGCAGGCGCCGCTGCGCAAATGGATCGACGGGTGGTGGCGCGAATATTGAGCGCCTCGAAACTCGATCCCCACGGTTTGCCCAAGCTCCTCGAGGCGCGTCGCGATCTGATCGCCCGCGCGATCGCCGCTTGCGGCGACGGGTTCGTCGCTTATCCGACCGTCGCTCATGTCGCGCCGTCGATCGCTGCGATCGAGGAAGATGATGAGGCTTTCGTACAAATAAATGCGAAGACTCTTCGCAACACTATGCTCGGCAACATGCTGAACTGGTGCGGCGTATCTTTGCCGAATGGATTCGGCTTTGAGGCAATGCCGACTGGCTTTCTGCTGTCCGGCATGCCCGGCGACGATGACAGGCTTCTCGCGGCGGCTCTTGCAATCGAAGAGATATTCGTTTCGCGCGCTGCTCCTGTTCAGTTCTCAACACGAAAGTAGGGAAGGAAACGAACATGCCGAAGGAAATACTCTGTGGTTTTGGAATCGATGTTGACGCCGTCGCCGGTTGGCTCGGCTCCTACGGTGGCGAGGACTCGCCGGATGACATTTCTCGCGGCCTCTTCGCCGGCGAAGTCGGCGCGCCGCGGCTGCTCAAATTATTCGAGCGGTTCGGCATCAAGACGACATGGTTCATCCCCGGACATTCGATCGAAACTTTCCCCGAGGAAATGAAGGCTGTCGCCGCGGCGGGCCATGAGATCGGCATTCACGGCTATTCGCACGAAAATCCGATCGCGATGACGCCTGAGCAGGAAGAAGAAGTGCTCGATAAGTGCATCGATCTCGTCACCAAGCTCGCAGGGAAGCGGCCAACGGGATATGTCGCGCCCTGGTGGGAATTCTCGCGAGTTAGCAACGAACTCCTGCTCAAGAAAGGGATCAAATACGATCACTCTTTGATGCACAAAGACTTCCAACCCTACTATGTCAGGGTCGGCGATAGCTGGACGAAGATCGACTATTCGAAAAAGCCGTCGGATTGGATGATCCCCCTCAAGCGTGGGCACGAGACCGATCTTATCGAAATTCCAGCGAGCTGGTATCTCGACGATCTGCCCCCGATGATGTTCATCAAGAAAAGCCCGAATAGTCATGGCTTCGTCAATCCTCGACATCTCGAGGAAATGTGGCGCGATCAATTCGATTGGGTCTATCGCGAATATGATTACGCAGTGTTCCCAATCACCATCCATCCGGACGTCGCCGGTCGACCGCAGGTCATCATGATGCTCGAGCGGCTTTATAACCATATGATCAGGCACCCGGGCGTTCGTTTCATGACGATGAACGAGATGGCCGACGATTTCGCCAAACGCTCGCCGCGAAAAAAATAAGGGACAGGAACGCTCATGTGCTCGCTTTGCGGGGCGCTCGGCGGGGCCGAGCACTGGTCGGATTCAGCGCCGCGCGAGGGCGTCTATACGCGCAATGTCGATCCGATGAGTCGCCGGCGCGAGCGAGCAGAGCGCGTTCGAATCCTCAATTTCACGCTCGCACATTACGGCATGCGCCTTGCGGACTGGCAGGGCGCGTCCTTCCTCCTGTCCACGCTGACCGGCAATAGCGAAATCGTCGAAGACCTCGGCCATCTCTGGCCGGTAGCTGAGCGACTCAGCGGTCGGCTCTGTGATCCGCTGGCGCCTGATCTTCTCGAAAGACTGGAAGCTGAACGTGGATAGGAGCGCCCTGCCCGACTTCACCCCGGTCACGCTCCTGACTGGATTTCTCGGCTCCGGCAAGACGACCTTGCTCCGTCGCCTCCTTAACGATCCCGCCTTGAGGGATACAGCCGTCATCATCAACGAGTTTGGTGAAATCGGTATCGACCATCATCTGGTCGAGCGTCTCGACGATGACATGACGCTGCTGAGTTCGGGCTGCCTCTGCTGCACGGTTCGCGGCGAACTGGCGGCGACGTTGCGCGATCTTCATTCGCGCCGTTCCCGCGGCCTTATCCCGCCGTTCCGACGGGTCATGATCGAGAGCACCGGGCTCGCCGACCCGTTTCCTGTCCTATCGACATTGAGCGCCGATCCGGTTTTGCGGCATCATTTCCGAGCTGCCGGCGTTGTCACGACGATCGACGCTGTCAATGGCCTGGCGCAGCTTGATCGGTACGCCGAATCGGTTCGCCAGGCGGCGATCGCCGACCTGCTCGTCCTAACAAAGACAGATCTCGCGCCCAAAGCTGAGGCCTCAGAATTAATCGCGCGGCTACGTTTCCTCAATCCTGTCGCTCCGCTTATTCGCGGCGCGGAGGAGCGTCTCGATTCGGCCGTCATTCTCGCGCCTCGTCACACGAGCTTTCGAGCGACGATAGAGCCGCCGGCGTCCTCCGTCTTCCATTCAACCGTCCAAGCCTTTTCAATCGTACTTGAAGAACCCGTGGCCTGGGCTGCGTTCGGCGTCTGGCTAACCATGCTGCTCAATAGGCATGGGCAGAATATTCTGCGCGTGAAAGGTATCCTCGCGCTCCAAGGCGAAGATCGGCCGGTGGCGATCCATGGCGTCCAGCGCCTTGTCCATGCTCCCGATCACCTTGATCGTTGGCCTGACGCGGACCGGCGATCGCGACTGGTTTTCATCGTCGAGGGCGTTGATCCGGGATTGATCCGACAGTCCTTCACGGTGTTCAACTCCTTCTCCGCACAAAGCGCTGCCTAGCGCGCGAACCCCTATCTCATTGGATTGCTAATCATTCCTCGATGCCAAACGCTCGAAAGACAAAGTCCCTCGCCACGCCGACTCTTCATTTGCACGGGCGGCCGACGCTTCGCGTTCTCGGCACCGAGATCACCTTGCTTGAGCAGATCCGAGAGCGAGCCGAGGCTGATCTTGGCGTTACCCTCGTTTTCGAGAACCTCGATTTCGTCAGCGCGCAGCGGAAGGCTGCGTCCGAACCGGAAACGTACGACATCTATGACCAGTGCTTCCACAATCTCGATATCGTATGGTTCTGGCGCGCGATCCAACCGATCGACAGCCGGCGCATAACGCTATGGGACGAGGTCAACGACCTTACCAAGACCGGGCGGGTCCATCCCGGCGCCTCGATTGGCTTGGGCGACGCCCCTGTCGCCAAGCTCTACGCACAATCGAACGGCTCGCTCGGCTCGGCGCCGTCCGACTGGATCAGCATGTTGCCAACGGTCCATAATTTCGATTCTTTCGCCTACAATTCGGAGGTGGTGAACGGACATCTCGAACCGAGCGCCTCCTGGGGCGCCCTGTTCGACGATCGCTGGGCGGGAAGAGTCGCCCTGGTCGATGAACCGGCAATCGGCGTTTTTGACGCGGCTCTTGCCGCTCAAGCCCGTGGCGAAGCTTATTTCGACGACATCGGGAACATGTCGACCACGGAGATCGACCGCCTGATCGACGTCCTCATGGAAAAGAAGCGGACCGGATATTTTTGCGGCTTCTGGAAGACGACGCTGGAAGCCGCCGATATGATGCTTCATGGGCGCGCCGCAATTCAGAGCATGTGGTCGCCCGGAATGAGCCTTTTACGTCGACGCAATTTTCCTGCCCGGGAGGCGACGCCGCAAGAAGGCTATCGCGCTTGGCACGGGGGACTATGTCTCGCAGCCCATTTGCGCGACCGCTCTCTCGACGTCGCCTATGAATATCTCAACTGGTGGTTACAAGGCTGGGCAGGCGCCGTAATGGCTCGGCAAGGCTATTACATGTCTGTTCCAGATCGTGTCAGGCGTTATCTCGCCGAGGAGGAGTGGAACTATTGGTACGAAGGTGAAACGGCGACCAAGGATTTGCCCGGCCCGGATGGAGAAACGACTATATTTCAAGGCGAGACACGTAGCGGCGGCGCGTATCGCCAGCGCGCAAGCCGTATCGCGGTGTGGAATACGACGATGGACGAGCATAATTATCTGGTCAGACGTTGGGCGCAATTGCTTGGTTCGCCCGATCGTTAGGCCGTCGAGGATCCGGAAATCGGGTGACCTCGATTTTGACCTAATCACAAGAAGCAAAGGGCGATAATATCAGCTAAGAGCGCTGAGCATGCGAGATCAGGAAAATCCGGTTGGCACGCAAACTTGCCGCCGTACCCCCCAGCGCTCATCGCAGCATGTTGCAGAGAATAGTATAGGCGTCATTTATGTCCGCACGTAGCGCGCTCGCGGCAACCGGCCCATCTCGTGAAGCCAAAGCGTCGAGGATCGCACGATGCGTGGCGTTTGAAGCAGTGTAATTGCCCGAGCCGCGAAGCAAGTTGAGATATGGGCCGATTTGCAACCAAAGCGTCTCGATGATCGACACGAGTGTCGCCGAACCAGCCGCATTGTAAATCGCAAAATGAAAAGCTCTATTGGCGCGCAGATAATCCTTCACATTCTCTTCGGTAGAGGCGCGCTTCAGCAGAGCATAGTGTTGCTCCAGACGGTCAAGCTCGCTCGGCTCCATCGATTTGGCGGCCCATTCAGTCGCCATTCCTTCGATTGACAAGCGAACGCGGCGGAGGTCCGCAAGGCGCTCAAGGCTTAGGTGCGGTACGCCAATCGAGCGACCCGACATCGGACTTAGCGCGCCGGCCGCGGTCAAGCGCTTTAGCGCCTCACGCACGGGCATAGCGCTGACGCCAAAAGCCTCGGCAAGATTCTGAATTGTCACAATCTGACCAGGCGCAATTTCGCCATCGAGTATCAAGTCACAAATGCGGCGATAGGCGCGCTCCTGCAGCGTATCTCGCGCTATCGGCGCTACGCGCAGCTCCGGCTTAGTCAGCACCGCGTCCATCGTCATGAGTCGCCTGTTCGGCTCCGCCTTTATCCACCCCGGCGATTATCCCGCCCATAAGCGTATCGCAAACCCCGATTGCTTGCATCTGGGTTGATCTATGATCTATGATCACGAGACCGCCAAAATAACAAGGGCGGTATCGGGAGGAGACAAGTCATGACCGGAATTCGGCGGCTTTTATTGGGTGCGCTGGCCTTGGGCCTGATCGCGCCTCAGGCGGCGGAAGCCGCCCAAAAGCATAAGATATTTCTGAGCATGAGCTATATCGGCAATGACTGGCAGGCGGAGGCCGCCAATATGGTCAAGGCCATGGCGGGTCATAAGAGCCTCGCAGACAAGGTCAATCTTGAAGTGCAAGTGGCGGGGCCCAACGCCCAGCGCCAGATTCAGCAGATCAACGCCATGGTCCAGGCCGGCGCGGAGGCGATTGTCGTTTACCCAATTTCGCCAACCGCACTAAACCAGGTTGTCAAAAACGCATGTGACAAAGGCGTAAAGATCTTCGCTTACGACGCGGAAATCACCGAGCCCTGCGCCTACAACGTTCATATCGATCAGGAAGAGGCCGGCCGAAAAACGGCGGAGTGGCTGGTCGATAAGCTTGGCTCCAAGGGCGGCAATATCGTCGTGATTACGGGTGTGCCGGGCACTTCCGTTGATACTTTGCGAACGAAGGCCGCCAAAGAAGTCTTCGCTAAACATCCCAACGTCAAGATCGTCGCCGAGGCGATTGGCATGTGGAGCCAGGCAGTGGCGCGTACCGAACTCTCGAAAATCCTTGCCACTCAAAACTGGGACCACATTGATGGGCTCTGGATGCAAGTCGGCTGTTACACCGCGAATTCAATGCAGCTTGAGGCCGGCAAGAAGCCTGACCAACTCCTCCCTTGTGCCGGCGAAGGCTCGAATGGCGGTCGCATTCAGATGCTATCCTCCGGAACCGAAGTGGAAGGCGCCGCCTCGCCTTATGCGCCTATGAGCGCGCCGAGAATCTCCTACGCATCGCCACCCTATTCGGGCGCCTTGGCGCTGAAGCTTGCTGTGCAGGCGTTAGAAGGTAAAGACGTGCAAAAGAGCACCATCCTTCCGCTACCGCTTGTCACCAATGAGACGATCAAATTGTGCCAAGAGGGCACTTGGGAGGAAATGAAGTCGGGCTGCAACGCGTTCAAACCGTCGCTCGTGCCCAATCCCGGGTGGTTCGCTTCGATCTTCTCGGAGCAAACGCCGGAGGTCGGCCTCGAGGCGGCGCTGGTTGGCCAGCCCGAGAATTGAACGCGGCGAGGCGGTTCCGCGTACTGCGCGAGCCGCTCTTTTTCCTACAACCGTTAAAGTTGCTTCATGCAAAATGAGAGCGCCGTCGCGATCAGAGGTCTGCGCAAGGCCTTTGGCGCGACGCTGGCTGTTGATGACGTCAGTTTCGTAATCGAACCCGGCGCGTCGCATGCTCTGCTCGGCGAGAACGGCGCAGGCAAATCGACAATCGTGAAATTGCTGTCCGGCTTAATTGAGCCGGATCAAGGCGCGATCAGTCTATTTGGTAAGGAAGCACGTCTCAAATCACCGCGCGTCGCGCATGCCTGTGGCGTCCAGACAGCCTTTCAAGAGATGACGCTCGCGCGCGATCTCACCGTGCTCGATAATGTTCTACTTCCTTACGCGCCGACCGGCTGGACTGGCATGATCCGTCGCCGCGCCGCCGAGGCCGCGGTGCGCGCGCATTTCGACGAGCTCGGGTTCGATGTCGAATTATGGCGCGAGGTCGGCGATCTCGATCTTGCGGTTCAGCAAAAGATCGAAATCGCACGAGCGATCTTCCGCAAGCCGCGCATTCTTCTGCTCGACGAGCCCACCTCCACTTTGGCCGGCCGTGACGTCGAATGGCTCGGCCAGGTGATCGCGCGACTTAGGAAACAGGGCGTAACGATCCTTTTCATTTCGCATCGAATGCGCGAAGTGCGTTCCTTTTGCGATCGACTCACGATTTTGCGCAATGGTCGTCATATCGCGACCGCGTCGTCGAGCGAGCTGTCCGACGCCGAAATAATAGAGATGATCATCGGCCGTTCAATTGCGCAAACTTTTCCGCCACGGCCAGCTAGATCGCCTTCCAGCGAAACCGCCGAAACGCTTGGCGCCCGCGACCTTGCCGCAGGCCACAAGCTCAAGGCCGCCACTTTTTCGCTGAAGAAAGGCGAGATTCTCGGCGTCGCAGGTCTACAGGGTATGGGCCAGCTCGATCTATTCCTGGCTTGCTTCGGTATGACCGACATCCATGGTGGGCAGCTACTTGTCGACGGCCGTCCGACGACGATCGCTGCCCCAACCGACGCGCTCCGCCCAAATATTGGGATCGGTTTCCTGCCCGAAGATCGAAAAACCGAGGCGCTTTTTCTAGAGTTGAACGGTCGACACAATGCCTCTCTGCCCGTGATCGAACGGTTCTGTCGCTCCGGCTTGTTGCGTAGCAAGCAGGAAAAGCAAGCCGTAGCGGGCGCTTTTGGCAGCGTCGAAGTCGACTTACGTGCGCTCTGGACGCCGGTTAAATCCTTCTCGGGCGGCAATCAGCAGAAGATCGCTATTGCCAAATGGCTGCTCGCGGAAAGCCGTATCTTACTTCTGTTTGATCCCACGCGCGGCATCGACGTCGGCACCAAGCACGAACTCTACGTACTCATGCGCGCCTATGCCGAAGCCGGTGGTTCGATCTTGTTCCATTCCACAGAGATCGCCGAACTCGTCCATCTTTGCGATCGTGTCCTTACGCTTTACGGCGGCCGCATCGTCGCCGAGATTGGCGGCGCAGCTCTGACAGAGAACGAGATCATACGCGCCGCCTTGGGCGGAGAGTTTACGGAGACAGCCGCGTGAGCCTCTCCGCCGCACTCCGTCCTGATTTAAACACCCGCCGCCGGCCTGGCTTCGGCGTTCTGTTCGCGCGCTATCGCGGTCTCATCACAGCGGCCGTGGTCTTTGCGTTGCTATTTATCCTCGTCAACACGATCAGTGCTGGGCATCTTAGCTATTTCGACCTCAGCTTCATGGCGAGCGGCGGCGCAACGCTCGCCCTCGCGGCGGTAGGCGAAACTATCGTGATTCTGATTGGCGGCTTCGACCTCTCAGCGGGCGCTGTGATTTCACTCGTCAACGTCGTACTTGCCTCGAGCATGGACCCTACGGCTGCGCATGCCTCCATTGTGCTCTGGACATCTGTAGGGATCGGCGTTGGAATGGCGACCGGCCTCTTCAACGGGTTCTTCATTGCCTTCTTGCGCTTGCAGCCGATCGTCGTAACGCTATCGACGATGTTCATTTTGCAAGGCGTGACGCTGTTAGTGATGGAGAAGCCGGGAGGGTTCGTCAACGCGGATCTCGGCGGCTTCTATCTCGGCGATGCCGTGCCTGGCGTCTTGCCAATGCCGATCTTGTTATTGATTTGCGTCGGGCTGATCTGGCTCTGGCTGAAATCAACGCGATTCGGAGTGGAGCTTTACGCAATCGGTAGCGATGAGGACGCGGCCCGTTCAGCCGGTGTTCGCGTCGTTTTCACCCGCCTGCTTGCTTACGTGGTCGCTGGTGGTTGTTACGGCCTCGGGGGCGTCTTCATCAGTGCGCAGACAGGATCCGGCGATCCCCTCGTCGGCAATTCGCTGCTCTTGTCGGTCTTCGCCGCCGTTGTCCTCGGAGGAACCAGATTGGGCGGCGGACGTGGCGGCCCCGTCGGCTCGATGATCGGCGCTTATATCTTGATGAGCGTCGTTAATGTACTGCTTGTGCTTAATGTCTCGGCTTATTACTCCACGATCGCGGAAGGTTTCATACTCATCCTCGCCGTACTTGCGTCGTCTATCAGCGCTGATTCCGAACTCGCCAAGCACATTCGATCCGTCGCCGCTCGCTTTTTCGCGTGGCGTGCGGGAGCCCTGCCGAGCCAAATTGACGCCACCGACCGACGGTTGCGGCGAGCCGCGACAGCCAACGATGAAACGCGATACGTGCAGGAGCCGCCATTCTGGATTCGTAACCGGCACGCGCTGCGCTATGCCCTGCCCTCTTACGCCTTGTTCATACTTGTTGTCGTCGCGAC
>JASLHV010000448.1 GCA_030153205.1 Roseiarcus sp.
ATCGCGTCGAAACGGGCGACATCCTCGGAGTCGACGCTGGCGGCGGTCTGCATTCCCTCTGTCCTTACATCGGCCGGGCGGGGCCATGGGCGTTGACGCGCCCCGCTCGCGCCCTCTATACGCCCGCTTTCATGACGGCGCGACCGGCTCGCGCAATGCGGGTCGAAGAGGGGCGTTGGGAGCCTGATGGCGCGTCTGGTAATGAAATTCGGCGGCACATCGGTCGCCAATATCGAGCGCATCCGCAATGTGGCGCGCCATGTCAGGCGCGAACGCGACGCCGGCAATGAAGTTGCGGTCGTCGTTTCGGCCATGTCCGGCAAGACCAACGAACTTGTCGCCTGGTGCGCCGAGGCCGCGCCGCTTTACGACCCTTCCGAATATGACGCGATCGTCGCCTCGGGCGAATTGGTCACCGCCGGCCTTCTCTCGATTATCCTTAAGGACGCCGGCATCGCCGCGCGCTCCTGGCAGGGCTGGCAGATTCCGATCCTGACGAATGACGCGCATGGCGCCGCCCGGATCGCGGACATCGACGGGACGAATGTTCTGGCAGGCTTCGCCCATGGCGAAGTGGCCGTCGTCGCCGGCTTCCAAGGCCTGCACAAGCCGACCAACCGGGTGACCACGCTGGGCCGCGGCGGCTCGGATACGAGCGCGGTCGCCCTGGCCGCGGCGATCAAGGCCGATCGCTGCGACATTTATACCGATGTCGACGGCGTCTATACGACCGATCCGCGCATCGTGCCCAAGGCGCGCCGCCTCGATCGCGTCGCTTTCGAGGAAATGCTCGAAATGGCCTCGCTCGGCGCGAAAGTGCTTCAAGTGCGCTCCGTCGAATTGGCGATGGTGCATCGGCTCAAGACCTATGTGCGCTCGTCTTTCGACGATCCGTCCAAGCCCAATTCCGGCACGCTCATCTGTGACGAGGAGGATATCGTGGAGCAGCAGATCGTCACGGGCATCGCCTATTCGACCGATGAGGCGCAGATCACCTTGCGGCGGGTCGCCGACAAGCCGGGGGTCGCCGCGGCGATTTTCATGCCGCTCGCCGAGGCCAACATCAATGTCGACATGATCATCCAAGTCGTCTCGGACGATACGACGACGACCGACATTACTTTCACCGTGCCGAGCGCCGAATTCGTGCGCGCAAGGGCGATCCTCGAAGAGCGCCGGGACGCGATCGGCTATTCCACGCTGCAGGGCGCTCAGGATGTCGTGAAAGTCTCCGCCATCGGCGTCGGCATGCGCAGCCACGCCGGGGTCGCCGCCCGCGCCTTCAAGGCCCTTGCCGAGAAGGGGATCAATATCCGCGCGATCACGACGTCCGAGATCAAGTTCTCGGTGCTGATCGACGCCGCTTACACGGAGCTCGCGGTGCGGACGCTGCACTCGCTTTATGGGCTGGATGCGGCGGCGTAATAGTGCGGACGCACATTCCGTGCGCCTGTGAGTCGCCGAGATGAGTTTGCTTCGTCGGCGTATCAATTAGCGCAAAGAGTCGCGCCGCAAGTTGTAACAACACCGGCGCCAAGTCTGGCAAAACGGAAACCGCTTCGAACGGTTGTTCCAGCCACTTGGTCATGTCTGAAAATCCCGCGGCGCCTTGATTTTGAGGGATATCGCGGATCCTCGCAAACCATCCGGCCTATTTACAATGGCCACGCCCGATGCGCTGTTTTCGAAGACTTGGGATGGGGAGGAATTTATTGGGTTTTCTCTGCAAATCGAGGCCTCAGGCCGCCTTGCGCCCCGCCAGGGCCCCTCTTATATACCGGCCAACCCGCGAATTTCCGCGGGAAATCGAGATTGTTAATCGGGGACCGGGCGGTTCGAGGCGGTCGAGACGGCCGAAAATCGAACCCCCTGCAGCCAGATCGCTTCGGGGTCGGGCGGTTCCGCGAAGAAAGAGGAAATGAGCAATGGCTAAAGTTATCGGCATCGACCTCGGCACGACCAATTCGTGCGTGGCCGTCATGGAAGGCTCGACGCCCAAAGTCATCGAAAATTCGGAAGGCGCGCGGACAACGCCTTCGATTGTCGCTTTCACGGATGACGGCGAGCGACTCGTTGGTCAGCCGGCCAAGCGCCAGGGCGTCACCAATCCCGAGCGCACCTTCTTTGCGATCAAGCGGTTGATCGGCCGCACCTTCGACGATCCTATGACCAAGAAGGACATGGGCCTTGTCCCGTACAAGATCATCAAGGCGGCCAATGGCGACGCCTGGGTTACGGCGGACGGCAAGCAATATTCGCCCTCGCAGATTTCCGCCTTCGTCCTGCAGAAGATGAAGGAGACGGCCGAGGCCTATCTCGGAACGCCCGTCACCCAGGCGGTCATCACCGTCCCCGCCTATTTCAACGACGCGCAGCGTCAGGCCACCAAGGACGCCGGCAAGATCGCCGGGCTTGAAGTCCTCCGCATCATCAACGAGCCGACGGCGGCGGCGCTTGCCTATGGCCTCGACAAGAAGAAAGCCGGCACGATCGCGGTCTATGACCTCGGCGGCGGCACGTTCGACGTTTCGATCCTCGAAATCGGCGACGGCGTCTTCGAAGTGAAATCGACCAACGGCGATACGTTCCTCGGCGGCGAGGATTTCGATACGCGCCTCGTCGAGTACCTCGCGGCCGAGTTCAAAAAAGAGCAAGGCATCGACCTCACCAAGGACAAGCTTGCTCTGCAGCGTCTGAAGGAAGCGGCCGAAAAGGCGAAGATCGAACTCTCGTCCGCGACGCAGACCGAGATCAATCTGCCCTACATCACCGCTGACGCGGCCGGCCCGAAACATTTGGCGCTCAAGCTGACGCGCGCGAAGTTCGAAGCGCTGGTCGATGATCTTGTTCAGAAGACCGTCGAGCCTTGTCGCAAGGCGTTGAAGGACGCGGGCCTGGCGGCTGGCCAGATCGACGAGGTCGTTCTCGTCGGCGGCATGACGCGCATGCCCAAGGTTCAAGAGATCGTCAAACAGTTCTTCGGCAAGGAGCCGCATAAGGGCGTCAATCCGGACGAAGTCGTCGCGATCGGCGCGGCGGTCCAGGCGGGCGTTTTGCAGGGCGACGTCAAGGACGTTCTGTTGCTCGACGTGACGCCTCTGTCGCTCGGCATCGAGACCTTGGGCGGCGTCTTCACGAGGCTGATTGAGCGCAACACGACGATCCCGACCAAGAAGAGCCAGATTTTCTCCACCGCCGAGGACAATCAGACGGCGGTGACTATCCGGGTCTTCCAGGGCGAGCGCGAAATGGCGGCGGACAACAAGCCGCTCGGCCAGTTCGATCTCGTCGGCATTCCGGCCGCGCCGCGCGGCGTGCCGCAGATCGAAGTGACGTTCGACATCGACGCCAACGGCATCGTCAACGTGACCGCGAAGGACAAGGCGACCAACAAGGAACAGCAGATCCGCATTCAAGCCTCTGGCGGTTTGAGCGAGTCCGACATCGACAAGATGGTCAAGGACGCGGAAATGCACGCCGCCGAGGACAAGAAGCGGCGTGAAATGGTCGATGTGAAGAATCGCGGCGAGTCGCTGATCCATGACGCCGACAAGGCGCTCAAGGAATATGGCGACAAGGTTTCCGCGGCGGACAAGAGCGCTATCGAGGCGGCGAGCGTGGCGCTGAAGAGCGCGCTCGAGGGCGAAGACGTCGAGGCGATCAAGGCCAAGACCAACGACCTCATGCAAGCCCAGATGAAGCTTGGCGAAGCGATGTACAAGGCGCAGCAGGCGAGCGGTCCCGAGGCCGCGGCGGCTGGCCAGCAAGAGGCCAAGGACGATGTCATCGACGCCGACTTCAAGGAAGTCGGCGAGGACGACAAGAAGAAATCGGCTTAAATCTAGGGGACGGCGGCTGCGGCCGCCGTCCTTATTCGCGCGGCCGAGGCTCACTTCTCAATCGGGTTTGCGGCCGTCGGGGAGCGAGGCGATGCGGCTGACGGCCGGTTTCTTTCCTGCACGGCAGAGCGAAGTTTTCCCCCGCCTCGCGCAGCGCCGACTTCCTCCTTTCAATTGGAGCCAATATCTGAGATGGATGGGCATAGGGGACAGCGCGGAATCAGGTTTGCGGCGATTGGCCGCCGCCTCGGGACGCCGCCATGAGTCGGGCTGAAGCAGACGTGGCAAAACGCGACTTCTATGAATTGCTAGGCGTCGTCAGAACCGCCTCTGATGCGGATCTCAAGTCAGCGTTTCGCAAAGCCGCGATGCAATGCCATCCGGATCGCAATCCCGGCGATCACGCCGCCGAGGCGCGCTTCAAGGAACTGAACGAAGCGTACCAAACGCTTTCCGATCCCAATAAGCGCGCCGCCTACGATCGTTACGGCCACGCCGCCTTCGAGCAAGGCGGAATGGGCGATGGTTTCGCCTCGTCCATGGCCGATATTTTCGACGATCTCTTCGGCGATATGATGGGACGGCGCGGTCGCAGTTCGGGCGGCCGCGAGCGCGGGGCCGACCTTCGCTACAATCTCGAAATCAGTCTCGAGGAAGCCTATCGCGGCAAGACGGCGGCGGTCCGGTTACCGACGGCGATGACTTGCGAAGCCTGCGCCGGCTCCGGCGCGAAGCCCGGCTCCAAACCGCATGTCTGTAAAACTTGCGGCGGCCACGGCCGCGTGCGCGCGCAACAGGGCTTCTTCGCGATCGAGCGTACCTGCCCGGCCTGTCATGGTCGCGGCCAGATGATCGACAATCCTTGCGACTCTTGCTCAGGTTCCGGGCGCGTGACCCGCGAACGCAATCTCTCCGTCAACGTGCCCGCCGGCGTCGAGGACGGAACGCGTATTCGTCTGAGCGGCGAGGGGGAGGCGGGCCATCGCGGCGGCGCGCCGGGCGATCTCTACATTTTCCTTTCCATCAAGCCGCATCCGTTCTTCCAACGCGATGGCGCCGATCTTTATTGCCGCGTGCCGATCTCAATGGTTCAGGCGGCGCTTGGCGGCGAATTCATCGTGCGTACGCTCGATGGCGGCGACGCCAATGTGCGCGTTCCGGAAGGGTGCCAATCCGGCCGCCAATTGAAATTGCGCGGCAAGGGCATGCCGGCGCTGCGCTCACGCGACATCGGCGACCTTTATGTTCAGGTCAATGTGGAGACGCCGCAGAATTTGACCCGGCGGCAACGCGAATTGCTTGCCGAATTCGACGCTGAATCGTCGCATAAGACGCACCCTGAAAGCGCCGGATTCTTTTCTAAAATGAAAGAGTTTTTCGAAGGTCTCGGCAGTTAATTATTAGAAGCCGCGAATCAGATGGAGCGGCGATCAGATTAGGTGAGAGGTTTTCGTGCAAGAACCAGTGAAGCGTATCGACCTTGAGTCGCGCCGACCGGGACTGCGTTTGAAGCCCGATTTCCGCGATGAAGCCCGTTTTATAAAGACCCTTTTTGAAAATCCGCGCGTGACCGGCGCCGTCTCGCCGTCGGGCCGGTTTCTGGCCAAGGCCATGGCGCGCGCGATTGATCCGCACGGCCAAGGCCTCGTCGTCGAACTGGGACCGGGCACCGGCCCAGTGACCAAGGCGCTGCTGGAACGGGGCGTTCCCGCGGAGAATCTCGTTCTCGTCGAATATGAAACCGGCTTCTGCCGTCTGCTCGCGCAGCGGTTCCCCGAAGTGCGCGTCATGCAAGGCGACGCCTATCGGCTCTCTCAAACGCTGGCCGAACTTCGCGGCCAGCCGATTCGCGCGGTCGTCTCGAGCCTGCCGTTGCTCAATCAGCCGCCGGCGCGCCGGCGAGAGCTGCTGGAGCAGGCCTTCGCCATGATGGAGCCTGACGGCGTCTTCGTACAATTCACCTATGGCGTCATCTCGCCGGCGCCGCGCCGTATCGGCCCCTTGGCCCTTTCGGCCGAGGCGACCGCGCCGATCTGGCTGAATTTGCCGCCAGCGCGGGTATGGACCTATCGAGTCGCTTCCGCATCCAGCAATGTCACGCCACTGCGCCTGCGCGAGAAAGCGAGTTGCCTGGCCGATGAATGGGTCGAGCGGGCCGAAGCCGCGGCGCGCGCGCTCAAGGAGCGCCGGGTTGAAATTGGCGCCAAGGCGCGCATACGCGCTAAGGACATGATCGACGAGGCCAAGCGAAGCAAAGCGCTGGCCGCGTTACGTGGCCGCAAGTTGGATTTCTAACCCTCTAAAGGCGTCTTCATGCCGCTTTCTCTCACGCCGCGCGATCGCATGATCGTCGCGCTGGATATGCCGCGCGTCGCGGAGGCCGAGAGACTGATCGCGACACTGGGCGAAGCGGCGAGCTTCTACAAGATCGGCATGGAACTCGCCTATGGCGGCGGCCTCGATTTCGTCAGGCGCCTGGCCGACACGGGCAAAAAAGTCTTCCTTGATCTGAAACTGCACGACATACCGAACACGGTTGAGCGCGCCACTGCGCAAGTCGCCGGCCTCGGCGCGACATTCCTGACCATTCACGCCTATCCGCAGACCATGCGCGCGGCCGTCGCCGCGGCGGCCGGAACGGACCTCAAGCTCCTTGCGGTGACGGTGCTCACATCGAGCGACGATTCCGATCTCGCCGAGGCCGGCTATGCCTACGACGTCAAAGCGCTTGTCGCGCGCCGCGGCGCCCAGGCCAAAGCCGCCAAGGTCGATGGCCTCGTCGCCAGTCCTTCGGAGGCGGCGCTGCTGCGCAAAGAACTCGGCGCGGACATGGCGATCGTCACGCCCGGCATCCGTCCGGCCGGCGTCGGCGTTGGCGATCAGAAGCGCGTCGCGACGCCCGGCGAGGCCATTGCGGCGGGCGCTGATTACCTGGTCGTCGGCCGGCCCATCACAGGCGCCGCCGATCCCCGCGCCGCCGCCGAGGCGATCGTCGCGGAGATCGCCTCTGCCGCGGCGGGATAGCCTGTCATTTCCGCTTTCGCGGGCGTGACGTCGGCGCGATTCCGTCCTGCGCCGGTTTGCACTAGCATGGCGGCGTCATTTTCAAGGAATGACTTCAAGTCAGGGGAAGGCGCCAATGCCAAAGGGCTATTGTATTGTTCGGGTCGACGTTCACAGCCCCGAGGCCTATGCGCAATATGCGCGATCAGCGACCGAGGCGATCAAGAAACACGGCGGCCGGCCTTTGGCGCGCGGCGGCGCCTATGAAGCCATGGAGGGACAAGCGCGCGCGCGCAACGTCGTCATCGAATTCGATAGTTTCGACGCCGCGAAAGCTTTCTATCTCTCGGAAGACTATCAGCGCGCAAAGAAGATGCGCGAATACGCGGCGACCGTCGAATATGTCATTGTCGAAGGCGTTTGATCATGACGAAGGGCTATTGGATCGCGCATGTCGACGTCAATGATCCCGAAGCGTACAAAGCGTATGTCGCGGCGAACGCCATCCCTTTTGCGAAATATGGCGCGCGCTTTCTCGTTCGGTCCGGACGCAACGAAACGAGGGAAGGCCAATTGCGCGCGCGCCATGTCGTTATTGAATTCAAGGACTACGAAACGGCGCTTGCCTGTTACGAGTCGCCCGAATACCGCCACGCCATAACTTTGCGGGCAAAGGCGAGCGTCGCCGATATCGTTATTATTGAAGGTTACGACGGGCCGCAGCCCGGCTGACCGTCCAAACTCTTCAAGGAGAAAGCAATGGCCGACATGCGGCTCGTCGTGACGGGCGCCGCCGGACGGATGGGGCGAATGTTGGTCAAGACGATCGTTGAGACCAAAGGCGTCGCGCTTGCCGGCGCCTTGGAGCGCGAAGGCGCAGCTTCGATCGGCGCGGACGCCGGCGTCCTGGCGGGTTGTGACAAAATCGGTGTTCCGATCACGATCGATCCTCTGTCAGCGATCCTTCACGCCGACGGGATCATCGACTTTTCCTCGCCGGCGGCCAGCGTCGAATTCGCCGCTCTGGCGGCTCAGGGCCGTATCGTCCATATCGTCGTGACCACGGGCATCTCGGAGGAGGACCTTACGCGTATAAGCGCCGCGGCGCGTCACGCCGCCATCGTAC
>JASLHV010000478.1 GCA_030153205.1 Roseiarcus sp.
TCCGCCCCCGACCGCGCGCAGCGCGGGCCCCCGCTGAGTTGAGGATTTGCTTCAACCGCCGTACCCTTCCACCATGCTTCGCATGGCCCCCTCCCCCGTCTTCGACAGGAACGAGGCGCGCGCTTTTTCAGTCCTGAGCTCCATGGTGAAAGCAAATCATGATCATCCCCTGCGACGAAGCCATCGAAGCGTTACGCAAAGGCGGCCTTTCCACGCTTCCGCCGATCGCCATTGTCCTCGGCTCGGGCCTCGGCTCGCTTGCTGACGAGGTTGAAAACGCGATCTCCGTACCGTACGAAGACGTGCCCGGTTTCCCGGTCCCGACTGTTTCGGGCCATGCCGGACGATTGGTCGTCGGCGAGCTCGAGGGCGAGCGTGTTGCTCTATTCCAGGGGCGCGGCCATTATTACGAGCGCGGCGATGCGCGCGCGATGGCGGTCGCGATCGCGACATTCAAGCAGCTCGGCGGCGAGACGTTGTTACTAACCAATGCGGCTGGCGGCCTGCGTGTCGAATGGCGCCCGCCGGCGCTGGTCGCGATCACCGATCACATCAACTACGCCGGCGTCAATCCCTTGATCGGATTGCATACGGACGATCGTTTCGTGCCATTGACCAAAGCCTATGATCCGGCGCTGCGCGCCCGACTGATGCATGCGGCGGGCGAAGCCGGCGTCGAGATGCACGAGGGCGTCTATATGTGGTTCTCCGGCCCGTCCTTCGAGACGCCAGCGGAAATTCGCGCCGCGAAAATCCTCGGCGCCGATCTCGTCGGCATGTCGACCGTCCCGGAAGTCATTCTCGCCCGGCTCTTCGGCCTCAAATGCGTCGCCGTCTCCCTGGTGACCAATTTCGGCGCCGGTCTTGCCGGCGGCGATCCGAGCCATCACGAGACGAAAGAACTCGCGCTATTGGGGTCGGCGAATTTCAAGAAGTTGCTGCGGGCGTTTTTGAGGGAAACGCCATGAGTTATCGCGACCAGCAATCGCTTAAAACTGTTGCGATCGGGGCCGCGGCTTCCCCTCACGCGCGCGGGAGAAGGGATTCTCCGGCGCCGCAGAACTACGCGGCAGGCGCGGCGCGCGCCCTCTCCCGCTTGCAGAAGAGGATTGGGGTGAGGGTAAGCCGCCCCGACTACCGAAGCTCCTCTCATAGACGACACTCATGATCCTCCCCCAAGAAATCATCCGCAAAAAGCGCGACGGCCTCGCCCTCGACGCCTCGGAAATCGAAGCCTTCATCGCGGGCCTCACCTCGGGCGAGGTGACCGAAGGCCAGGCCGCCGCTTTCGCCATGGCGGTCTTTTTCAAGGGCATGACGCTGGATGAGCGCGTCGCCTTGACTCGCGCGATGATGGCGTCGGGGACAGTGCTCGACTGGCGCAGCGCGAATCTTCCGGGTCCCATCCTCGATAAACATTCGACCGGCGGCGTCGGCGACAATGTCAGCTTGATGCTGGCGCCGATGCTGGCCGCCTGCGGCGCCTTCACGCCGATGATTTCCGGCCGCGGTCTCGGCCATACCGGCGGCACGCTCGATAAGCTTGATTCTATCCCCGGCTATGTCGCGCAGCCCGATATCGCGCTGTTCCGGCGCACCGTCGCCGAAGCCGGCTGCGCGATCATCGGCCAGACTGCCGATCTCGCCCCGGCCGACAAGCGCCTCTACGCCATCCGCGACGTGACGGCGACGGTCGAATCCATTCCGCTCATCACCGCTTCGATCCTGTCGAAGAAACTTGCCGCCGGGTTGCAAGGCCTCGTCATGGACGTGAAGGGCGGCTCCGGCGCCTTCATGGCGACGCTGGACGGGGCGCGGGATTTGGCCAAGAGCCTCGCTCATGTCGCGACCGGCGCAGGCCTGCCGACCGACGCGCTGATCACCGATATGAACGAGCCGCTCGCCAGCGCGGCCGGCAATGCGGTCGAGGTGCTGAACGCCGTCGAATATCTCACCGGCGCAAGGCGCGACGCACGCCTTCACGCCGTGACCAAGGCGCTGGGCGGTCAGTTGCTCGCCTTGGGCGGCTTGGCGCGCGATGCCGCCGAAGGCGAAGCGGCGATGGAGAAGAGCCTCGCGAGCGGCGCCGCGGCCGAGCGTTTCGAGCGCATGGTGGCGATGCTCGGCGGCCCGAGCGGTTTTCTCGGCAAGGCGCCAAGTCTATTGCCGAAAGCGCCGGTCCTTGTCGCCGCGCCGCCGGCGCGGCGAGGCGTCGTTGTCGAAATCGACGTACGCGCGGTCGGGATGGCGGTCGTCGCCATGGGCGGCGGTCGCGCCCGGGCCGCCGATACGATCGATCCGGCCGTCGGCTTCACGGCGCTTGCCGGGCTCGGCGCGGAGGTCGGCCCCGATGCGCCGCTCGCTCTTGTCCACGCGCGGGACGACGCACAGGCGAAAGCGGCCGGCGCCGCCCTTGCGGCGGCCTATAGCATCGGCGATGCGCCGCCCGCGACCCACGCGCCCGTCATCGAACGCATCGCTGGCAAGTCGTGACGATCCTTCTGGCGATCGAACCGGCGAGCTTGGCCGCCGTCTGGGAAAGGCGGCTGCGCGATCTTCTGCCCGATCGGAAGATTATCCCGTCAGGAGCCCTGGTCGATCGCGGCGCGGTCGCTTACGCGCTCTCCTGGCGCCATCACGCCGGAACGCTCGCGGATTTGCCTCATCTCAAAGCGATCTTTTCTCTCGGCGCCGGCGTCGATCATATGTTCAGCGATCCCTTGCTGCCCGAAGCGCCGATCGTTCGTTTCGTCGACGACGATCTCACCAATCGGATGAGCGAATGGGTCGTTCTGCATGCGCTGCTCCATCTGCGTCAGCAAAAGCTCTACGACCGACAACAAGCCCAGCGTCATTGGGAGGAGGATCTCAACCAGCCGAGCGCCAGAGATGTGCGCATCGGCCTGATGGGCCTCGGTGCGCTTGGGGTCGACGCGGCGCGGAAGCTGAAGATCATCGGCTTCGATGTCGCCGGCTGGAGCCGCGCGCCGAAAGCCGTTGAAGGTCTTCTCTGTTTCGCCGGCCCCGAAGGCCTCAGCGCCATGTTGGCGCGGACCGACATGCTCGTCGCGCTTTTGCCGCTGACGCCCGAGACGCGCGGCATTCTGAACGCGTCGCTTTTCGCCAAACTGGCGCCGGACGGCAGACTTGGCGGACCGATCCTGATCAACGCGGGTCGCGGCGGCCTCCAAGTCGAAAAGGACATCGTCGAGGCGCTCGACGCCGGCGTGTTAAAAGCCGCTTCGTTGGATGTCTTCGAGGCCGAGCCTTTGCCGGAAACCTCGCCGCTGTGGCGCCATCCGCGCGTCTATGTCAGCCCGCACAGCGCCGCCCTCTCCGAGCCAAGCGCGGTCGCCGCCGCCATCGCCAAGCAGATCGAAGCCTTCGAACGTGGCGAGCCGCTGAAAAATGTGGTCGATCGCGCCCGTCAGTACTAGACTCTCTCTCCCTCCTTCGTCGGAAGACGAATCGCAGGCTGGAAGGCGCGCCATTGCAACGCTACATCGCTCAGCGCTTGCTTTATTCCGTGGCGACGCTCTTTGCGATCATCACGATCGCTTTCTTTCTGATCCGCGTTGCGCCCGGCGGCCCGTTCAACCTCGAAAGGCCTCTCGATCCGCGCATCATGGAGAATTTGCGCCGGCTCTACCGGCTCGATGAGCCGCTCTGGCGGCAATATCTCGATTATCTCTCCGGCCTCGCGCGCGGCGATTTCGGCCCGAGTTTCGCTTGGCGCGACTTTTCGGTCGGAGAGCTTCTCGCGCATGCCTTTCCGATTTCCGCCGGGCTCGGCGCCGCAGCGCTGATCCTCGCCAGTCTCATCGGGATCGCGGCCGGCGTCTTCGCCGCCTTTCGACGCCGCAGTCTCGCCGATCAATCGATCACATCGCTGACGACATTCGGGCTGACCATCCCGACCTTCGTCATCGCGCCCTTGCTGCAACTGATTTTCGGTCTGACCTTGCGCTGGCTGCCGATCGGCGGCTGGGAGCAAGGCGGTCTTTCCTGTCTCGTACTGCCGATCCTGACGCTGGCCGCGCCGCAGACCGCCGCGATCGCGCGGCTGACGCGCGCCGCCATGATCGACGCGCTTTCCGCACATTCCATCCGCACCTTGCGCGCCTATGGCATGCCTTCCTCGATTATTATGAAACATGCGCTGCGCGCCGCGCTGGCGCCGGTCATCTCCTACCTTGGTCCCGCCGCTGCGGCGCTGATGACCGGCTCGGTTGTCGTCGAGACGATTTTTGGCATCCCCGGCATGGGCCGATCCTTTGTCGATGGCGCGCTCAATCGCGACTACACGCTGGTGATGGGCGCGACGATCGTGGTCGCCTGCCTCGTCGTCTTGTTCAATTTTCTTGTCGATATCGCCTATGCGTTCATCGACCCGCGCGTGAAATCATGAGCAGCGCGACCATCGACGCTCCCCGCGGCGCGCTTTCGCCAAGCCGCCGCGCCTTCCTGCGGTTCAAACGCAATCGCGCCGCCCTCGGCGGGCTTATCGCGCTCGTCGTCATCGCGCTTTTCTGCGCGCTTGGTCCTGCGCTGTCGCCGCACGCCTATGACCAGGTCTATCGCGACTATGTCAAAACGCCGCCGTCTTTCGCGGCCCATCCGACGAACAAAGAGCAAGCGACAATCCTCGAACGCATCGCCGAGCGGCTGGGCGCCGATGTCGTCGCGGCGGCGCCGTCGGCCAGCGACGCGCGCGCGACTTTGCAAGCGCCGAAGGCGATCGACGAGACATTGCTTCTCGACGCTTTCACCCGGTCTAATGTTTTCGCCGACGCGCATATCGTGGCCAGAGAAGACGAAGGGCGTCGCCTGATTTTGGAAACGCGCGTACGACGCGAGACATTTCTTCTCGGCGCCGATAGCAATGGCCGCGACTTGCTGACGCGCCTGATGGTCGGCGGCCGCGTCTCCCTGCTCGTCGGCGCGCTGGCGTCATCTGTCGCGCTCGCCATCGGCGTCGCCTATGGATCGATCGCCGGCTATTCCGGCGGCCGCCTCGACGCTTTGATGATGCGCATCGTCGATATTCTTTACGCCCTGCCTTTTGTTTTTTTCGTCATTTTGCTGGTCGTCGTCTTCGGACGGCATTTCGTCCTGGTCTTCGTGGCGATCGGCGCGGTGGAATGGCTGGACATGGCCCGCATCGTCCGCGGCCAGACGCTGAGTTTGAAGCGGCAAGACTACGTACTAGCGGCGGAAGCGCTCGGCGCGCGCGCCGGCGGCGTACTCATACGCCATATCGTCCCCAATCTTGTCGGTCCGGTCATCGCCTATCTGACTCTCGTCGCCGCCAGGGTCATCCTGCTCGAGAGCTTTCTTTCCTTTCTCGGCCTCGGCGTGCAGGAGCCGATGACCAGCCTCGGCGCGCTCATTGCCGATGGCGCGCGCAATATTGAAGACGCGCCAGGCATGCTGCTCTTTCCGGCGGCGCTGCTCTCGGCGATTCTCCTCGCCTTGAGTGTCGTCGGCGAAGGCGTGCGCGACGCTCTCGATGTGCGGGGGCGCTGAGAATGGCGCCGCTCCTCGCCATCAGCGATTTGCACATCCGTTTCCGCGACGATGGGCGCGACGTCGAGGCCGCACGCGGGATCGATCTTCATATCGAGCGCGGTGAGACGGTCGCGCTGGTCGGCGAGAGTGGCTCGGGCAAAACCCAGACGATGATGGCCGCGATCGGCATGCTTCCGGCCCACGGGAGCGCGACCGGCTCGATCCGTTTTGAGGGCGATGAAATCCTCGGCCTTCCCGATCAGGCGCTCGATCGCCTGCGCGGCTCGCGCATCACCATGATCTTTCAGGAGCCGATGACCGCGCTCGATCCGCTTTTTTCGATCGGCGCGCAGATCATGACGCCGCTCAGGGTGCACGGTCGGTTGTCGAAACAGGCGGCGCGCCGGCGCGCGCTGGAATTGCTCGCCCTTGTCGGCCTCGATCCGCCGGAACGGCGCTTCAAAGCCGCGCCGCATCAATTGTCCGGCGGCCAGCGCCAGCGCGCCATGATCGCCATGGCGATCGCCAATAATCCGGCCTTGCTGATCGCCGACGAGCCGACGACCGCGCTCGACGTGACGGTACAAGCACAGATTCTCGATCTGCTCCGCGATCTTCAGCATCGCCTCGGCATGGCGATCCTTTTCATCACCCATGATTTCGCGATCCTCAAACGTTTTGTCGATCGCGTCTACGTCATACGTTCCGGCGAAGTCGTGGAGGCGGGCCCGATCGAAGAGGTCATGGCGCGCCCGCGGGCTGCGACGACGAAGGCTCTGATCGAGGCGACGCCGCCTGACCGCAAAACGCCGCCGCGAGTCGACGCGCCCATCATTCTCGAAGCGCGCGAGATCACGGTCGATTATACGCAGCCCTTGAGCCTGTTTCGCCGCGGAAGCGTCTTCCGCGCGGTCGATAAGGCGAGCCTCGATCTCAGGCGTGGTCAAACGCTTGGAATCGTCGGCGAGTCCGGGTCAGGCAAATCGACGCTCGCCCGCGCCTTGCTTCGTCTTGTTCC
>JASLHV010000486.1 GCA_030153205.1 Roseiarcus sp.
AACCGGACGCCAAAAGTGGCCCGCCGATAAACTATTGCTGTCGTTCGAATAGAGAATGTAGTCCGTATCGACCGGCGCGGGGTCCGAATTATCCGACCAGCAATCATTGAACGGCAATTGATAGACGCTCGTCCCGGAAATTAGCGGCGCTTGCGCCATGATTTGATCGGCTCTGCCGGTCGCCGAAGTCCAGCCGGTATAAATGATCGTGGTATAATCGCGGACAGCCGGATAGTAGGCGTAGCTCCCGTTCGCGGAGAAGGTTGTCTCGGAATTTTGGCCGGCCGCGACTGCGATGACGTGAACCGCCTCGACGGCCCCCGTCCCGCGGACAAAATAAATGTAACGTCCCTCGGCACTGTAAAACGGCGCCGAAGCCTCGCTCGGCGCGCCGAGAACGCCGTCCGTCGTCAAAGCGTTTGTTGCAGAGACGGTCACCGCATTCACGGCCGAAATGCTGATCGCCAGGACTCTGATATTGCCGTCTTGTTTGAAGACGATCGAGGCCATGTCGGGACCCCATTTCGGATCCTCGCTCGCCGACGAGCCCGACGCGCCGCCATTGGTGAGATTCTGGGGCGCGCCGCCGCCGATCGGCCAGACGAATACGTCCTTATGGCCGTTTTGAATGGCAGTGAAGGTGATGAACTTGCCGTTCGGAGAAAATTGCGGGTTCAGCGGGTTCGTCACATTCCATGACGGCTGACTGATTTGCGTTTGTACTTTCGTCGCGAAATCGAATAAATAGAGTTGTGTCGACGAGCCGTCCGCGGTGTAGCCCTGATACACCGCCCGTCCCGGCAAAGTCGGCGCGGCGCTCGATTGCAGGGGTGGCCCGTTCGAGCAAGCTAAGGCGTGGCATGAGGCTGAAGTCAGACCGAAAATGGCGGCGACAAAAAGCGAAGCGCGACGCATGAAACGCCTCCCTGAAAATTGATTTGAAAAAATGCGCTCGCAAGAGCCTTTAATGAAATTCCCGTCCTCGGACTGGGAGGACGAGTATTTCCGACGCCGTCGTCCAGTGTCAAGAAAACCTCCGCCGTAACGGCGCCAACGATGCGAAGAGCCGGGCAAATTCTTCTCTATTGCGGCGCCGCCGAAGACGAAGTTGAGAGGGAGGCGCGCGATGCGACGCTGGTCGATAATTCCTCTTCTCGTCTTTCTTTCGCTCGCCGGCCAGGCTGGCGCGCAGACGGCGTCCAAACCTCCAGGCGCGCTGACCATCGGCGTCGCGCGCAGCGGGATCATCCAAGCCATCCTTGTTGAGAACGGCGCGCATGTCGCGCCGGGTCAAATTCTCGCTGAACTCGACTGCCGTCCGCTCGAGAAGGACATTGTGTTTCGCGAAGCTTCTCTTGCGGCCGCGCAAGCTGTTTCCGAGCGGGTTCGCAATGGTCCGCGACCGGAAGAAGTCGCGATCGGCGAAGCGGGCCTCGGCATTGCCGAAGCACGCGCTGAAGAGGCCAAGGCCTCTCTGAACCGAGCCAATGCGCTGCAATTGAACGTGACGATCACGCGGGCGCAATTGTTGGAAATCCAGCGTGACGCACGGGTCGCCGAGGCCCAGCTTCTCGACGCGCAAACGAAACTTGCCCTTTTAAAGGCCGGCTCACGCGCCGAGGACATAGCCGAAGCTCAAGCAAGGCGCGCCGCAGCCGCCGCCTTCCTTGAAGAAGGCAAAGCGGAACTCGATCAATGCGCGATACGCGCGCCCGCCGCCGGGACGGTTCAGGTCATCGCGACGGTCGGGCAGTTCATGTCGGTTTATGCGCCGGCGCCGATTGCGCAAATGATGATGGATGGGACGAACAAATAGGCGCGGCCCTCTCTCACCCCCGCAATTTGCGCAAGTGGGTCATCAATCCTGCCGTCGACCCGTCCAGCTTCGAAATGTCCGAGCCCGCGTCTGACACGATCGGCGCGAGGCGCGAGGCGAGCTCCTTGCCAAGCTCGACGCCCCATTGATCGAAAGCGTTGATGCCCCAGATTGCAGCCTCGACGAAGACCTTGTGCTCATAGAGCGCAATCAGCCGGCCGAGCATGCGCGGCGTCAATTTGGCGTAGAGGAATGTGCTCGATGGACGGCTGCCCGAGAAAGTCTTATGCGGGGCGAGCCGCGCCGCTTCTTCCGGCGAAAGGCCGAGGCCGCGATTGATGGCGTCGGCTTGGGCGGGCGAGCGCCCGCGCATCAGGGCTTCGCCTTGGGCGAAGCAATTGGCGACGAGGAGATCGTGATGATGCGCGTCGGCGTTGGTCGGCGTCGCCGCGACGAGGAAGTCGGTCGGCACGATTTCCGTACCTTGATGGATCAACTGGAAGAACGCGTGCTGACCATTGGTGCCCGGCTCGCCCCAGACGACCGCGCCGGTCGAATCGCTCGCCGGCGAACCGTCGAGGCGCACGCTTTTGCCGTTGCTCTCCATCTGCAATTGCTGGAGATAGGCCGGAAAGCGCGACAGCCGTTGATCGTAGGGGATCACGGCCTGGCTGGCGTGGCCAAGGATGTTGCGATTCCAGACGCTGATCAGGCCCATCAGCATCGGAATGTTTTGCGCCATCGGCGCTGAACGGAAATGTTTGTCTATATCCTCGCCGCCGGCGAGGAATTCTTCGAATTGCTCCGGTCCGATCGCAATCACAAGGGGCAGGCCGATGCTCGACCAGACGGAATAACGTCCGCCGACCCAATCCCAGAAGCCGAAAACGCGCGTCGCCTCGATACCGAATTTTGAGACCTTGTCGAGTTGGGTCGAAACCGCGGCGAAGTGATCGGCGACCGCGGCTTCGCCAAGCGCGCCGGCGATCCAGGCGCGGGCGCTCCCCGCATTGGTCATCGTCTCCTGCGTCGTGAACGTCTTCGACGAGACGATGAAGAGCGTGCGCGACGGATCGAGGCCGCGCAAAGTATCAGCCATGTCGGCGCCGTCGACATTGGAGACGAAATGGCTTCTGAGTTGCGGCGAGGCGTAGGGCGATAAGGCTTTGGTCGCCATAGCTGGACCGAGGTCCGAGCCGCCGATGCCGATATTGACGACGTCGGTCATCGGCTGGCCGAGCGCGCCGCGCAGGCGGCCCTCACGAACGTCATAGGCGAAAGCGGCGACCTTGGCGCGTTCGGCGAGAACGTCCGGCATCACGTCGCGTCCTTCGACAAGGATGGGATTGCCGGAAAGATTGCGCAACGCGGTGTGCAGGACGGCGCGATGCTCGGTCGTGTTGATGATGTCGCCGCGGAACATCGCGTCGCGTCTGCCTTCAACGTCGCAGGTTTTGGCGAGGGCCATGAGCTCGGCGAGCGCCGCCTGGGTCAGACGCTGTTTGGAATAGTCGAAGAGCAAATCGTCGAGCAGCACATGCATCGCGGCGAAGCGTCGCGGATCGGCGGCGAATTCATCGGCGACGCTTTTTTCTAAGATTTTGCGGCTGATCTCTTGCAGAGCGGTCTTATGCGCCGGATCGATCATGCTTGGCTCCCTGATGCGGTTGTCCCATACACGGGGACGTCGAAACTATATTCACGGCGTTGCGGCGCCGGTGTGAAAATTTAGACGTTCAATGCCGCAGCTTATCCCTACATCAAAGCTCATATGCAAGGGAGCGCCTGGCGAAGCGGGCGACGGGCGGGAAATCCGCTTCCCCTTAAGAGCGAGCCGCTCTAAGGGTGCGCTCATGCCGCCTCTGCTGCAACTACGAGACATCCGCCTGAGCTTCGGGGTTGCGCCTCTGCTGCAGGGCGCGGAACTCAGTGTCGCGCCGGGCGAACGGATCGCTCTGGTCGGGCGCAACGGTTCCGGCAAATCGACGCTGCTGAAAATTGCGGCTGGCGAGATCGA
>JASLHV010000526.1 GCA_030153205.1 Roseiarcus sp.
CGACGTCACGCCTGAGGCGACGGAAGCGGTGTGCGAACGTGTGCTGCCCGGCTTCGGCGAATTGATGCGCACGAGAAGCCTTCTCGAAGTGCCGACCGCGATCCTGTCGCGACAGCTTGCGGGGACGCGGGGCTCGTCGCTTATCATAAATCTTCCCGGCAAGCCGAGCGCCATCCGCACCTGCCTTGATGCGGTATTTCCGGCGATCCCCTATTGTCTCGATCTCATCGGCGGGGCGCGATTGGAGACGAATCCGGACGTGTGCAAGGCGTTCCGCCCGAAAGGGTAGGACTTCGTCGCGACCGAGCGACTTGATGTCAAACTGTTAGAGCGGCTTGGCGCGCCGGCAAGCCTGCGCGTGAGAACGCCGTCGCGCTCTGTCGTCGGCTTTTGAAGAATTCGGCGGCAGCGCGATGCTTCACGACGACGAGAAGTTACAGTCGAGCCATCTCTATTAAGGCAGCGCCATCGGCCGACCCTCCGCCGTCAGCAACAGATCGGATTCGTCTTTCAAGGCGACGCCCGAAAGTTCGCGCTTCAACGCCTCGCGGACAAGCCATGCTAGCTTGAACGCCGCAAGGTCGTGTGCAAGGCCATCGTAACGTATGTTGGAGATGCAATTGCGCTCGCCGTCGTTTCGACCCGGCTTCGGATCGAAAGTAATATAGACGCCGAGCGAGTCCGGCGACGACAGGCCTGGTCTTTCTCCAACGAGCACTATTGCCGCCTTCGCTTTGAGCAATTGGCCGATCTCGTCGCCCAAGGCGACACGCGCCTGATTGGCGATGGCGATCGCGGCGGCGCGCCAGCCGGCGCGGGCGATATAGGGCCTGAAGGCCGCGAGCAGAGGGGCCGTCTGGTTATGGACGGCCGTCGCCGAGAGCCCATCGGCGACGATGATAGCAAGATCACAGGCGGCGTTCTTGCGATCGATGAGAAGCGACCGGCTGGCGGGACTGAGCGAACGTCCCCAATCGGGCCTCCGCAGATACGTCGCCCGATTGGGCGCGGCGCTTTCGACGAAAAGGGTCTCGAAGCCGAGACCTCCAGCTTCGGCGGCGATCTTGTCGCGATCAAAAGGCGCATGCACGGCGTCCCGCGCGCGGGCATGGTCGAAAGAGAATTTCAAGACTTCTTGCGTCGGCAGTGAGGCTCCGGCACGGCCAAGCGCAATGCGCGCTCGCGTCATTCGCGAAAGACTTTTCCAGAGATCCTCGGTGACTGGCGGCGGCATTCTTAAAGCCCTTGCCAGCCGATAAGCGGATGCGCGGCGTGCTGCCGCAAGAGCCGCCCGTCGGGGCCGGCGATCCGCATGCGTTGCAGCCAGGCGTCGAATTCCGGGGCGCGCTTCAAGCCGAACACCTCGCGCAAATAAAGCGCATCGTGGAACGACGTCGACTGATAGTTCAGCATCACGTCGTCGGCGCCCGGTACGCCCATGATGTAAGTGACCCCCGCCGCCGCCAGCAGAGTCATAAGATTGTCCATGTCGTCCTGATCGGCCTCGGCGTGATTGGTGTAGCAAACGTCGCAGCCGAGCGGCAGGCCCATGAGCTTGCCGCAGAAATGATCCTCGAGGCCGGCGCGTATGATCTGCTTGCCATCGTAGAGATATTCAGGACCGATGAATCCAACCACCGTATTGACCAGCAGCGGCTTGAACGGTCGACAGGCCGCATAGGCGCGCGCCTCGAGCGTCTGTTGATCCACGCCGTGATGCGCATTGGCGGAGAGCGCGCTACCCTGGCCAGTCTCGAAATACATGACATTGTCGCCGATCGAGCCGCGCTTCAGTGACAAAGCCGCATCTCGGCCCTCCTTCAACAGGGCGAGATCGACGCCGAAGGAACGATTGGCGGCTTCCGTCCCGGCGACCGACTGGAAGACGAGATCGACCGGCGCGCCGCGGTTGATGAGTTCGATCGAACTTGTGACATGAGTCAGCACGCAGGCTTGGGTCGGAATCTCGAAACGCGCAATGACCTCGTCCATCAATTGTAGAAGACCGGCGAGCGCCGGCAGACTATCGGACGCTGGATTGATGCCGATGACCGCATCACCGCCGCCGTACATCAGACCGTCGATGATCGAGGCGGCGATTCCAGCGCGGCTGTCAGTCGGATGATTGGGCTGAAGCCTGACCGACATTGCGCCCGGCAGGCCGAGCGTATCGCGAAATTTCGTCACCACCCGGCATTTCCTCGCCGCCAGGATCAGGTCCTGGTTGCGCATGAGTTTGCTGACGGCCGCCGCCATCTCCGGCGTGACGCCGGGCGCGAGCGCCGAGACAATCTCCGGCGTCGCCTCGTCCGACAGGAGGAAGTCACGGAATTCGCCGACGGTCAGATGCGCGATCGGCGCAAACGCGTCGCGATCATGCGTATCGATGATGAGGCGCGTGATCTCATCGGCCTCATAAGGAATGAGGGTTTCTTCGAGGAAGCGCTTGAGCGGCATGTCGGCAAGGCAGAGCTTGGCGGCGACATTCTCTTCGGCGCAGCTTGCCGCGATCCCGGCGAGCATGTCGCCGGAGCGCGACGGCGTCGCCTTGGCCATGAGATCGGCCAAGGAGCCGAACGCCCATCGCGTCGACCCTGTCGCGTAATGAAAGCTCATGGGCGCTCTCCCGAAGCTTTGCTCTCAGCCGCGGACATACTCGAACGCGCACGAAAGGATTGTGCGCGTCCGCCTGACGTTGCGGCGCGAGCGCCGGATTTCATCCCGAAACCGCGGCGGGAATCGTTTCGCCGACCGCCGCTTCTTCGGCGAGGATTTCGTCATGCCGCTCGGCGATATCGGT